>NZ_JBHJRC010000318.1:0-9272 GCF_042261735.1 Kitasatospora sp. NPDC056327
CAGCAGGGTGTGCCACACGCTGAGCACGTCCGTCCTTCCGGGCAGCCTGGGCGGGCCGGAAGGGCGGGTCAGAGGGGCAGTTCGAACCAGACGACCTTGCCGACGGCCTTGCGCGCGGTGCCCCAGCGGTCGGCGAGCTTGGTGACCAGGGTGAGGCCGCGACCGGTCTCGCCGAGCTGTTCGGCGGGCTCCAGCGACGGCAGGTTGTGGTTGTCGTCGCTGACCTCGACGAGCAGCTTGTCCACCCGGATCAGCTGGAGCTGGACCCGGTCCCGGGCGACCCGGACGGCGTTCGTGACCAGCTCGCTGACCAGCAGCTCGGCGGTGTCGCCGATCGACTCCAGGTGCCAGGCGGCCAGCTGCTCGCGGACCAGGGCGCGGGCCCGGCCGACCTCGCGGTCGTCGACGGTGAGGTCCCAGGTGGCGACCTCGCTCGGCGCGACCCCGTCGAAGCGGGCCACCAGCAGGGCGACGTCGTCCTTGCGGTCGTCCGAGTGCAGCCGGTCCAGGACCACGTCGCAGGCCTGCTCGGGGCTCTGCCGGGGATCGATCAGATTGCCGCAGAGCGCGGCCAGCCCGGCCCCTATGTCCCCGCCCCGGACCTCGACCAGGCCGTCGGTGCAGAGCACCAGCATCGAGCCGTCCGAGACGTCGATGGTCTTGGCGACGAACGGGACCCCGCCGACGCCGATCGGGGCGCCGGCCGGGATCTCCAGCAGCTCCCCGGTGCCGTCCGGATGGACCAGGACCGGCGGGACGTGACCGGCACTGGCGAGCTCGCAGGTCCGGTTGATCGGGTCGTAGACCGCGTACAGGCAGGTGGCGAGGTGGTCGTCGCCGAGCTTGTGGGCCAGGTTGTCCAGATGGCGCAGCAGCTGGCCGGGCGGCAGGTCCAGGGCGGCGAGGGTCTGCATCGCGGTGCGGAAGCGGCCCATCGCGGCGGCCGAGTGCAGGCCGTGGCCCATGACGTCGCCGACCACCAGGGCGACCCGGCTGCCGGGCAGCTGGATCGCGTCGAACCAGTCGCCGCCGACCTCGGCCCGGGAGTCGCCGGGGAGGTAGCGGTGGGCGATCTGGACGCCGGGGATCTGCGGCGGGCGGGTCGGGATCATCGAGCGCTGGAGGGTGGTGGCGACCCGGGACTCGGCCCGGTGCAGCCGGGCGTTGTCGAGCGAGAGCGCGGCCCGGGCGGCCAGCTCCTTGAGGGTGGCGGCGTCGCCCTCGTCGAAGGGGCCGCGGTCGGGGAGGCGGAGCAGCTTGAGGATGCCCAGCACGGTGCCGCGGGCGGAGAGCGGCACCACGAGCATCGAGCGGCCGGAGACCACCGGGACGAGTTCCGGGCCGCCGAGCGCGGCGGCGTAGTCGACGGCGACGTCCCGGGCGATCACCGGGACCAGCACCGGCTGGTTGAGCTGGAGGGCCATCCCGGGCGGGGTGCGGCGGGGCATGGCGACCAGGGAGCCCTCGGCGAGCACGTGGTCCCACTCGCCGCCGGACTCGTTGCGGGCGAGGGCGACCCGGCGGAGCATCGTGTCGTCGTCCGGGCGGGCCTCGGGCAGCTCGGCGTCGGAGATCAGGCCGTCGACGAGGTCGACGCAGGCGAAGTCGGCGACCCGGGGGACCAGCACCCGGCACAGCTCGTGGGCGGTGAAACCGAGGTCGAGGGTGGTGCCGACCTTGCCGCCGACCTCGTTGAGCAGGGCCAGCTGCTCACCGGCGTGGCCGTTGGTGAGGAACGGGCCGAACCGGCCGGCCTGCGGCGCGGGGGCGGTCGGCGGGGCGGCGGGGGCGGGCACGGCGGGCGGGGGGACCGGTTCGCCCGGGTGGGTCCGGTGCCCGTTGGCGGAGGGGCCGACGGCGGTCTGCTCGATGGTGGTGCCTCCTCTCGGAGGGGCGGGGACGACCGGGGCGGTGGCCGGGGTGCCGAGGGCGGCGGCGGCCGGGGCGGGGGTCTGGGGCGCGCCCGCCCGGTCGGCGGCGGTCCGGTCGGCTGCCTCGCGCTGGACGGGCAGCGGGCCGGCCGGACGGCGGCCGGGCGCGGACTGCTCGGGCTGCGGCGGGGGCCCCAGCCGGGCGGTGCGCTGCTGGGCGGTCGGATAGCGGCGGCCGATCCCGGCCGCGGCGTGCGCGGTGCCGGCCGCCGGGTCGGCGGGGCGGACCGGCAGCACGGTGGCCGGGTCGAGCCGCAGGCCGGGCAGTCCGGCCCGGGCGAGGGCGGCCAGCAGCGCACCGCGGCGTTCGGCGGAGCCCGGCAGCAGGGCGGCGAGCGGGTCGGGGACCGGCCGGCCGGGGGCGGTCAGCGCGGCGGAGAGCCGGTGGAAGCCGCCCAGGGCACCGGCTGCGGCGGCGAACGGCAGCAGCCGCGCACCGAGTGCCAGCCGGGGGCCGGCCGAGCGCAGCGGGCGGGCGTCGGCGGCCAGCGCCAGCAGTCCGCCGGCCGGGCCGTCCACCGGGTAGGCCCACCAGAGCACGTCCCGCAGGTGCTCCTCGCGGTCGATCACGGGCAGCTGCCCGGCCCAGGCGGCCCCGCCGGCGGTGGATCCGGCGAGGGCGGCGAAGGCGTCCCGGTGGCGGCCGCCGGCCACCGCCGGGGTCCGGCCGGGCCCGCCGCGCGGTTCGGCGGCGGGCAGCAGTCCGGCGGCCGGGCGGTCGTGGACGGTCTCCGCGCGGTGTCCGAACAGCTCCTCGGCGCCCCGGCTCCACCGGTCGATCCGGCCGCCGCGGTCGATCAGCACGAGGGCGAGCCGGACCAGGGCGACCACCTCCGGGGGCTGGTCGCCCGGTTCGGTGCCGGGCCCCGGGTCGGTGCCCGCCGGACGCGGTGTGGAGTTGGGGTCGTCCACCATGGATTCGGTCCGCTCCCGCCTGGCCGCCATGTCGGGAGACGGCCGTTTTCTCCGGAGGAAGGCAAGCTGTGCGGATACCAGCGAAGCACGGACGGGCCGGGACCCGATAGCGAAACGGGGAGATTCCTCGGTATCGGTTGCGTGTCACGGGCCGCGCGCCGTCACGCACTCCCCGTCCACCCCGCCACGCGGCGGTGCGCGCGGACGGTAGGGTCGCAGACCGGTACGCAGGAGGAGGCGAGAGGTGACCGCGCAGATCCCCGTCCGCTGGACGGATCCGGAGCAGCAGGAGCTGGAGGAGCGGGTCGCGGGCGCCGAGCTCGCCTGGCTCACCATGGACGTCGACGTGCGGACGCTGCGCGTCGAGATCGACAACTTCGCGCTGATCCACCACCAGCTGCTGGGGCCGCTGTACGCCCGGCTGGACGAGCTGGACGCGCTGCTCGCCGAGGCCGTGGCCGCGCGCACCGGCGACCCGGAGGACCGGCGGCGGGCCGGCGAGGCCCGGCAGCGGGTCGACGACCTGCCCGACCTGGACGCGCTGTTCGACAGCGTCCGGGAGCGGAGCGCCCAGGACGAGACCCCGCCGCCGCCCGCCGCCCCCGCCCGGGTGCGGCCCGGCCGGGACGCCCAGCGGATCTACCGCGAGCTGGTCCGCCGGGCCCACCCCGACCTGTCCACCGACCCGGACGAGCAGGACCGCCGGGCCGCCTTCCTGGCCCGGGTCAACGAGGCCTACGCGTACGGCGACACCGGTGCGCTGGAGGCGCTGGCCGCCGAGTGGTCCAGCGCGCCCGAGGCGGCGCCCGCCGCCGGCTCCCCCGACCGGCCGGGCTGGCTGCGCCGCCGGCTGGAGTGGCTGACCGGCCGGATCGGCGAACTGGCCGCCGAGCAGGTCCGGCTGGAGCGCAGCGCGATGGGCGAGCTGCTCGCGCTGGCCCCGCAGGACCCGGACGGCCTGCTGACCGAACTGGCCGAGCAACTGCTGGCCAGGGCCGCCGCCCAGCAGGCCGAGCTGGAGCGCGTCCTCGGCGCCCCGCCGGTGGGGGACAATGGCGGGGCCGATTCCGACGCCCGGGAGAACCAGACGATGTTCGCGCAGATCCCCACCACCGACGCCGCCTCCGTGCCGGCCGACGCCGCCCTGCTGGACGTCCGCGAGCAGGACGAGTGGGACGCCGGTCACGTCGAGGGGGCGCTGCACATCCCGATCGGCGAGGTGGTCGCCCGGATCGGCGAGCTGCCCGACGAGCGGCTGTACGTGCTCTGCCGGGTCGGCGGGCGCTCCGCGCAGGTCGTCCAGTACCTGGTGCAGAACGGCCGGGACGCGGTCAACGTGGACGGCGGGATGTTCGCCTGGGACGGCGCGGGCCGTCCGATGGTGAGCGGCGACGGCCGGGACGCCTTCGTCCTGTAGGTCCCGCCCCCGGACGGTGCCGGGCGGTTCGCGTCCGGCGCCGCGGAGGAACCCGGGAACGGGGGGCCCGCCGCCGCGGGGATTAGGGCAGGATGGGCGCGCGACCGGGCCGGTGCGGTGCCGGCCCCACCCGTTCCCCCGGGGGAGTTCATGGCCGAGAGCGCCGAGAGCACGGACCCGCAGCCCGTCCGCCGGGCCTGGTCGGCCCCCGCGCGGACCGTCCTGGGAGCGGCGGCCGCGCTGCTGGTGACGGTCACCGGGGGGTTCCTCGGCGCGGTCTTCCTGCACGTCGCGCCCGCCAACCCGCTCTCCCGGGAGTACCGGGAGCAGGTGGACGGCCTGGTCTACCCGGAGTTCGAGCAGAACTGGAAGCTGTTCGCGCCCAACCCGCTGCAGCAGAACGTCGCGGTGGACGCCCGGGTGCGCACGGCGTCGGCGGACGGGGAGTCCCGGGTCCACGACTGGGTCGGACTGACCGCGCAGGACATCGCCGCGATCCGGGGCAACCCGGCGCCCAGTCACGCCGACCAGAACCTGCTGCGCCGGGCCTGGGACTTCTACGACGGCTCGCACAGCGCCCAGGACGAGTCGGCGACCGGCACCCGCGGGCAGCTCGCCGAGGAGTACCTGAAGCGGATCGCGGTGCAGCGGATCGGCCGGAGCGTGGACGGCGCGCCGGTGGTGGCGGTCGAGCTGCGGGTGACCACGACGACGGTCGCGCCGCCGCGGTGGAGCGACGAGCCGGCGCCGCCCGCCCCGAAGGTGCGGGAGCTGCCCTGGTGGCCGGTGGCGGACGAGGACCTCCGGGGGCTGCGGTGAGCGGCGCGACGCCCGCGGGGACCCCGGAGCGGCTGCTGGAGGGGATCCCCCGGCAGTCCGGCCCCGGTCCCGGCCACGACGGCCACGACGGCGGCGGCCCGGGCGTTCGGGGTGTTCTCCGGCCGGGTGCTCGGACGTCACCAGGCGGCGACGGTGCGGATCGGTTTCGGGCTGGTCTGGCTGGCGTACCTGCTGCGCGAGTGGCCCAACCGGCGGCTGCTCTACGGCGACACCTCGCCCTGGTCGGCGGAGCTGGCCGGGCGGCTGCTGGCCGACAACCGGGCGCTGACCGTGCTGCCCTGGTTCGGCGGGCGGTTCTGGTTCGAGCTGGTCTACCACCTGGCGGTGCTGGCCGCGCTGGCGGTGCTGCTCGGCTGGCGGACCAGGGCGGGTTCGGTGCTGTTCCTGGTCACCGTGCTGTCGCTGCAGAACCGCAACGTCTTCCTCGGCGACGGCGGCGACAACATCGTCCACCTGATGGCGGTCTACCTGGTCTTCACCCGGTGCGCCGAGGTGTGGTCGCTGGACGCCCGGCGGGCCGGGGCCGGGCGGGACGGTCCGGCCGGGCCCGCACTCTGGGCCGTGCTCGGAGCGCTGCTGCTGGTCTGTCAGCTGGGCGGCTTCGCCGGGACGGCCCTGGACTGGACGTCCCCGGTGTTCCCGTACGTCGGCTGGGCGCCGCTGTTCTGGGGCCTCTGGGCGGTCGCCGGCCTCTGGTGGTTGGTGGACGGGGCGGCGCCGGACGGCGAGACCCGGGCGGTGCTCGACGCGCTGGCGACCATGGTGCACAACTGCGCGATGCTGGTGATCTCCGTCGAGGTGGTGCTGATCTACGCCACGGCCGGCTGGTACAAGGTGCAGGGTTCGCGCTGGCAGGACGGCACCGCGCTGTACTACCCGCTCCACCTGGACTACTTCACGCCCTGGCCCGGGCTGTCCGGGCTGGTCGGCGGGGCGCTGCTGCCGGTGTTCCTGGTCTCCTACGGGACGGTGCTGCTCCAGGTGGCCTTCCCGTTCACGCTGGTCAACCGGAGGGTCAAGAACGCGCTGCTGGTGGTGATGATGGCCGAGCACCTCGGGATCGCGGTGCTGCTGGGGCTGCCGGTGTTCTCGCTGGCGATGATCGCGGCGGACGCGGTGTTCCTGCCGACGGCGGCGCTGCTGTGGGCCGGGGAGCGGGTCGCGCGGATCCGGCCGGGGAGCCGCCACTAAGCTGACCGGTATGTCCTGGTTCGCCGCGCTTCGAGACACCGCGCGGACCGGACTGACCATCGACCGGGCGCTCACCGACCCCAAGCGCGCGGTGCGCGGTGCGCTGGCCGTGGCGCTGGTGCTCTTCCCGACCCTCGCGATCTGGGACGCCCGGCTCGCCACCTCGGCCGCGATGGGCGCGTTCATCGCCGGGACCGCGACCTTCCAGCGCAGCTTCCGGCCGCGGGCGACGCTCGCGGTGGCCGCCGGGACCGGACTCGGCGTCAGCACCTTCCTCGGTTACCTCGCGGCCGGGGTGACCGGACTGTTCCCGGTGCTGCTGGCGGTCTGGGCGTTCGGCGCCGGGCTCACCTGGGCGATCGGCCCGACCGCCGGGGTGGTCGCCGCCAACACCCTGTCGGTGATGCTGATCGTCGTCCAGCTGCCGGTCAGCCCGCTCACCGCGCTCGGGCACGGGCTGGTCTGCGCGCTCGGCGGCGTCGTCCAGGCACTGGTCATCACGGTCTGGCCGATCGGCCGGTGGACCGCCCAGCGCGAGGCGCTCGCCGACACCTACGCCGAACTCGCCGACTACGCGCGCCGGCTGCGCCAGGACCCGACCGCGCACGTCGATCCGGCGCCGTTCATCGAGGCCCGCCAGGCCGCCGAGCTGACGCCCTGGCAGGACCGTCACCGGCCGCCCGAGCTGCGCGGTCTGCGCGGGATCGCCGAGCGGATCCGGCCCGCCCTGCCGGCGATCGCCGACCCCAAGATCGGCGCCCCCGAGGAGGGGCCGGAGCGCGACCGGGCCCGGGAGGTGCTGGCGGCCGCCGCCGAGGCGATGGACGCGCTGGCCCGGGCGATCCGCACCGGCGACCCGCTCCAGCTGCCCCGGTCGGCCCCGGCACTGACCCTGGTCGCCCGGACCGAGGGGCCGGAGCTGCGCGGCGCCGCCCGGCGGGCCGCGCGCCGGCTGGCCGGGCTGCTCCGCAAGGCCTCGGACACCCTCGACCGGAGCTCCGAGGACTCCATCGACACCCCCGTCGTCCGGCCGGGCGGCACGCTGCGCAAGCCCCCGCTGATCCGGATGCTGCCGACGGCGCTGCGCGCGGTGCGGCGTCAGTTCCAGCCGCACTCGGCGGTGTTCCAGCACGCCGTGCGGCTGTCCGGGGTGGTCACCGTCGCCTATCTGCTGGCCCGGCTGGTCGGCTTCCAGCACGGCTACTGGGCGCCGATGACGGCCGCGATGGTGATGCGGCCGGACTTCGCGCAGACCTACAGCCGGGGCGTGGCCCGGCTGGCCGGGACGGTCGTCGGGGTGGCGGTCTCCACCCTGGTGGTGCAGCTGGCCCGGCCCGGCGAGTGGGTGCTGGCCGCGCTGGCGGTGGTCTCGATCGGCGGCGCCTACCTGACCTTCCGCACGGGCTACGCGGTGATCACCGTCTGCATCTCCTCCTACGTGGTCTTCCTGCTCGGGCTCCAGGAGGGGAACCCGCTGGTCACGGCGGTGGAGCGGGTCGGTCTCACGCTGCTCGGCGGGTCGGTCGCGCTGCTCGTCTACGCGCTCTTCCCGACCTGGCAGACCGCCCGGCTCGGCGAGCGGCTGGCCGAGTGGCTGGCCGCCGCGGGCCGGTACGCCGCCGAGGTGATCGCGGTCTACGGGCGGCCGGCGGAGTCGCCCGGACGGGAGGTCCGCGCGGCGCTGCTGGACTCCCGGGAGGCGCGCTCGGAACTGCTGCAGGCGATGCAGCGGGCCGACGCCGAACCGGGCCGGCACGCCTCCGGGCTGCCCGGGGTGAGCCGCCGCCAGCTGGACCGGGCGCGGGCGGCGGTCGGCCACCTCGGGCGGGTCGCCGTCCTGCTGGAGGCGCACCTCCCCGGCGCGGACGCCGACCCCGTCCCGGGGGCGGCCGAGTTCGCCGAGGAACTGCGGCTGGCCACCGCGCTCGCGGCGGGTGCGCTGCTGACCGGGCAGCCGGTGGAGTTCGGTGCCGTCCGGGAGGCCCAGGAGCAGCTGGAACGGCGGCTCGCCGGGAACCCGGCCGGGGTGCAGGGGGACGTGGTGCGCTCGGGCACCCGGCTGCTGCTGCAGGCGCTCAAGGACCTCGAACGCGCGCTGCGCGGCGGCGGCACGGCGGCCTCCGCCGAACGGCGCGAGCCGGAGCCCACCGGCCGCTGACCCGGCGGGCGGCGTCCGGGGCCGGCCGGGGGTGGCAGAGTGGGCGGGATGAACGAGGAACTGCTGCGCTCCTGGCGGGCCGGCGCCGAGGAGCCGGGAACGGTCCTGCTGGACGGGTTCCACCCGCTGAAGCACGCGCTGCGGTTCGGCGGCGACGTCCGGCGGGTGCTGACCGCCGACCGGGCCGCGCTGCTGGCGCTCGCCGCCGGGCTGGCCCCGGACGTCGTGCCCGCGCTGGACGGGCTGGCCGCCGAACTGCCGGAGGCCGCGCTGCGGACGCTCGCGCCCCGGCTGCACCCCACCGGGGTGATCGCGCTGGCCGTGCGGCCCACCGCGGAGGCCAACCGCGCCGCCCTGGCCGTCCGGCCCAGGACGGCGCCGGTCGTCCTGCTGGAGAACCCGCGCAACCTGGGCAACGTCGGCGCGGTGATCCGGCTCGCGGCCGGCTTCGGCGCGGCCGGGGTGGTCACCACCGGTGAGCTGGACCCCTGGCACCCTGCGGTGCTCCGGGGCAGCGCGGGACTGCACTTCGCCACCGCCGTCGAGCGGCTGGACCCGGCGGAGCTGCCGGCCGGTCCGCTCTGCGTGCTGGACCCGGAGGGCGCGGACATCCGGACGACGGCCTTCCCGGACGACGCGGTGCTCGCCTTCGGCACCGAACGGCACGGCGTCTCGGCGGAGCTGCGGGCGCGGGCCGACCGGCTGGTCGCGGTGCCGATGCGGGCCGGGGTGTCCAGCTTCAACCTGGCGACCAGCGTGGCGATGGGGCTGTTCCACTGGATGTCCGGACGCCCGCCCGGCGCACCGGTGTGAACCGGCC
>NZ_JBHJRC010000319.1:0-9266 GCF_042261735.1 Kitasatospora sp. NPDC056327
GGTGATGGTGACGCCCTTGGGGTGGCCGGTGGAGCCGGAGGTGTAGATGACGTAGGCGGGGTTCAGTCCGGACAGTGGTACGTCCGGGTTGGTGGACTCGCCCGTGGTCAGGTCGAGTTGGTCGAGGAGGACTCGTGGTGTGTCGGGCTGGTGGTCGGCGTTCTTCTCGGACAGTGTGGTGGTGAGGAGGAGGTGGGGGTGGGCGTCGGTGAGGAGGTGGTGGATGCGTGTGGTGGGGTATTCGGGGTCGATGGGGAGGTAGGCGGCGCCGGTTTTGAGGACGGCGAGGAGGGTGGTGACGAGGTCGGTGGAGCGTTCGACGAGGACGGCGGCGAGTTTTTCCGGTCCGAGGCCGTGTCCGATGAGGTGGTGGGCGAGGTGGTTGGCGCGGGTGTTGAGTTCGGAGTAGGTGACCGACTCGTCCTCGAAGACGACGGCGACGGCGTCCGGTGTGCGGGTGGCCTGGGTTTCGATGAGCTGGTGGACGGTGGTTTCGGGGACGTCGTGCGTGGTGTCGTTCCACTCGACCAGAATCCGCCGGCGCTCTTCGGGGCCGAGCACGTCGACGGTGCTGACCGGCAGGTCCGGGGTGGTGGTGACGGCGTGCAGGACGCGGAGGAACCGTTCGGCGATCCGCTCGGCTGTCCCGGCCTCGAAGAGGTCCGTGGCATAGGTCAGGGTGCCGCCGATCCCGGCCTGTGCGTCACCGCCGCCGAGGCCCTCGCTGAGGGTGAACGCGAGGTCGTACCGGGCCGACATCTGGCCGGACGACACCAACTGCGCTGAGAGGCCGGGGAGATCGAGGGTGGCCGGGGTGTTGTTCTGGAGGGAGAGCATGACCTGGAAGAGGGGGTGGCGGGCCATGGATCGGGCCGGTGCCAGTTCTTCGACCAGTCGTTCGAAGGGGATGTCCTGGTGGGCGTAGGCGTTGAGGCTGGTGTCGCGGACCTGGTGGAGGAGGTCGGTGAACGAGGGGTTGCCGCTGAGGTCGGTGCGCAGGACGAGGGTGTTGACGAAGAAGCCGACCAGGTCGTCGAGGGCTTCGTCGGTGCGGCCCGCGATGGGCGTGCCGATGGGGATGTCGGTGCCGGCGCCGAGACGGGAGAGCAGCACGGCCAGTGCCGCCTGCAGCACCATGAACACCGTCACACCCTCCATCCGGGCCAATTCGGCGACGCGCTGGTGAAGTTCGGCCGGAATCCTGAGGTCGACGGATCCGCCGCGGTGGCCGGCCAGCGCGGGGCGAGGACGGTCGGTGGGGAGTGACAGCTCCTCGGGAATGTTGTCCAGGGCGGTCCGCCAGTAGGCGAGTTGGCGGGTGAGGACGCTGTCGGGCGTCTCCGTGTCGCCGAGGAGGTCGCGCTGCCAGAGGGTGTAGTCGGCGTACTGGACGGGGAGTGGCTGCCACGCGGGTGCGTCGCCGGTGAGGCGGGCGGTGTAGGCGGTCGAGATGTCCCGGGCCAGCGGTGCCATGGACCAGCCGTCGCCGGCGATGTGGTGGACGACCACCACCAGGGTGTGTTCGTCGTGATCCTGGGAGAACAGCCAGGCACGGAAGGGGATGTCGGTCTTGAGCTCGAACGTGTGAGCCGCCGCACGGGCGATGGCCGTCTTGTCGTAGCTCTCCAGGCTCATGATCGTTCCCAGTTCGTCCGCATCGAGGACGAGCTGGTGGGCCTGGCCGTCAGTGGAACCGAAGACCGTGCGGAGGACTTCGTGTCGCGCCACGACGTCGTGGAGGGCGGCTTCGAGGGCGGTGGTGTCGAGTGGGCCGGTGAGGTGGAGGGCGAGGGGGATGTTGTAGGTGGGGCTGGGGCCTTCGAGTTCGGCGAGGAACCAGAGGCGCTGTTGGGCGTAGGAGAGGGGGAGCGTGTTGGGGCGGGTACCGGTGGTGAGGGCAGGGCGGCTTTTGGTGGTGCGGTGGAGGTGCTGGGTGAGGGTGGCGACGGTGGGGGCTTCGAAGAGGGTGCGGATGGGGAGTTCGATGTCGAGGGCGGTGCGGATGCGGCTGGCCAGGCGGGTGGCGAGGAGGGAGTGGCCGCCGAGGTCGAAGAAGCTGTCGTCGATGCCGATCCGGGGCAGGCCGAGGACCTGGGCGAAGATCTCGCAGAGGATTTCCTCGTGGGGGGTGCGGGGTGTGCGTCCGGTGAGCGGGGTGTGGTCGGGTGCGGGGAGGGCGCGTCGGTCGATCTTCCCGTTGGTGGTGAGGGGGAAGGCGTCGAGGGTGACGAACGCGGTGGGGAGCATGTACTCGGGCAGTGCGGTGGAGAGTTCGGCGCGGAGGGTGTCTGTGTCGAGGTCGCCGGTGGTGACGAGGTAGGCGGTGAGGCGTTTGTCGCCGGGGGTGTCTTCGCGGAGTTGGACGTGGGCCTGGCCGACGGCGGGGTGCGCGGCCAGTGCGGCTTCGATCTCTCCGGGTTCGATGCGGAAGCCGCGGAGTTTGATCTGGTGGTCGGCGCGTCCGGCGTATTCGAGGTGGCCTTGGTCGTTCCAGCGGGCGAGGTCGCCGGTGCGGTACATGCGTTCGCCGGGGGTGCCGTGGGGGTCGGCGGTGAAGCGTTCGGCGGTGAGGGCGGGGCGTGCGAGGTAGCCGCGGGCGAGGCCGTGGCCGGCGAGGTAGAGCTCGCCGGTGACACCCGTGGGCACGGGCTGGAGGCGTGTGTCGAGGACGTAGGCGCGCATGCCGTCGAGGGGGCGGCCGATCGGCAGGGTGGTTCCGGTGCCCGTGGTCCGGTGGGTGGTGGCGAAGGTGGTGGTTTCGGTGGGGCCGTAGCCGTTGGTGACGGTGAGGCCGGGGCAGGCGTCGAGGGCGCGGGTGACGGCGGCGGGGGAGACGACGTCGCCGCCCGTCCAGAGGCGTCGGACGCCGCGCAGGCAGGCGGGGTCGTCGTCGGCGAGGACGGTGAAGAGGCCTGCCGTGAGCCAGAGGGTGCTGATGCGGTGTTCGCGGATCACGTGTCGGAGGGTGGTGGTGGTGAGGTCGCCGGGTGGGGCGACGATGGTGGTGCCGCCGTTGAGGAGTGGGACCCAGAGTTCGAAGGTGGAGGCGTCGAAGGAGTGGGGGGAGTGGAGGAGGATGCGTTCGGTGGCTGTGTCGGTGTAGCGGTGGTCGTTGGTGAGGGTGGCGATGTCGTGGTGGGTGACGGCGACGCCCTTGGGGCGGCCGGTGGAGCCGGAGGTGTACATCACGTACGCCAACTGCCTTTCGTGGCAGTTCACCTGAGGGGCGTCGTCCGGCCCCGCGCCGTCGGTGGTGAGCACTGTGAGGCCCAGTTCGGTGGCCTGGTGGTGCAGTGCGGTGTCGGTGAGGACGAAGGTGGCGCCGGTCTCGGTGGTGATGGTGCGGCGGTGGGTGAGCGGGTAGCGGGCGTCGAGGGGGACGTAGCAGGCGCCGGCCTTGAGGACGGCGAGCAGGGCGACGACCAGGTCCGCGGAGCGTTCCATCAGTACCGCGACGGCGTCCTCGGGGGCGACGCCCTCGGCGAGGAGTTTGTGGGCGAGGCCGTTGGCCCGGGCGTCCAGTTGTGCGTAGGTGAACTCGGTGTCCCCGCACACCACCGCGACCGCGTCGGGTGTCCGTGCGACCTGCCGGGCGAACAGTTCCGGCAGTGAGCCGGTCACCGGCTCGGCGCTGCGGCCGCTGCCCCACTCGGTGAGGACCCGGTGGCGCTCCTCCGCGCCCAGGACCTCGGCCGTCGACACCGGTCGGCCTGGTTCGGTCAGCACCGCGCGCAGGACCCGGACGAAGCGGACGCCGAGCTGTTCGGCCGCCTCCGCGTCGAAGAGGTCGAGCGCGAAGGTGATGCTGCCCTGGAGGCCGGCCGGGGACCGGTCGGGGCCGAAGACCTCGCCGAAGGTGAACGAGAGGTCGAACTTGGCCGGGGCCTGCCCACCGGCCAGCGCCTCGACGGTCAGGCCGGGCAGGTCGAGGACGGGCTGGGCGTTGTTCTGGAGGGAGAGCATGACCTGGAACAGTGGGTGGCGGGCCATCGAGCGAGTCGGGGCCAGCTCCTCCACCAGCCGCTCGAAGGGCACGTCCTGGTGCGCGAAGGCGCTCAGCCCGGTCTGCCGCACCCGGCGCAGGAGCTCGGTGAAGGTCGGGTCGCCGGAGAGGTCGGTGCGCAGGACGAGGGTGTTGACGAAGAAGCCGATCAGATCGTCGAGGGCTTCGTCGGTACGGCCGGCGACGGCGGTGCCGACGGGTATGTCGGTGCCGGCGCCGAGACGGGAGAGCAGGACGGCCAGGGCCGCCTGGATCACCATGAACGGCGTCACGCCCTCGGCGCGCGCGGTCTCCGCGAGCCTGCGGTGCAGGTCGGCGGGCACCGTGACGTCGACCGTGCCCCCGCGGTGACCGGCCACCGCGGGGCGGGGCCGCACGGTGGGGAGCGTCAGCTCCTCCGGCAGGTCGTCCAGGGCGGCCCGCCAGTAGGCGAGCTGCTCGGCGAGCAGGCTCTCCGGGTCGTCCTCCTCGCCCAGGAGTTCGCGCTGCCAGAGCGCGTAGTCGGCGTACTGGCCGGGGAGTTCGTCCCACTGCGGGAGGCCGCCGGTCAGCCGGGCCCGGTAGGCGGCGGAGACGTCCCGGGCGAGCGGGCCCATGGACCAGCCGTCGCCGGCGATGTGGTGGACGACCACCAGCAGCACGTGGTCGGTCGCGGTCCGGCGGAACAGCCAGGCCCGGATCGGCAGTTCGGTGGTGAGGTCGAAGACGTGCCGGGCGGCCCGGGTCACCGCGGTGTCGAGTCCGGCCGCGTCGAGGGCGGCGGCGTCGGTCACCGTGAGCAGCGGGCCGACCTCGTCGGTGGGCCGGATGTCCTGGTGGGGCAGGCCGTCGTGCGCGGGGAAGACCGTGCGCAGGACTTCGTGCCGCTCCACCACGTCCCGGAGCGCGGCGTGCAGGGCGGCGGTGTCCAGCGGGCCGGTCAGCCGCAGGCCGAGCGGGAGGTTGTAGGTGGCGTTCGGGCCCTCCAGCTGGTCGAGGAACCAGAGTCGCTGCTGTGCGAAAGAAACCGGGATCATCAGGACTCCTTCTGCCCGCGCATCGGCCGGAACGCGGGCCGTGCCTTCTTGGTGGTGAGTGAATCGAGTCGCTTGGTCACACCGGCGACGGTCGGTGTCTCGAAGAGGGCCTGCACCGGCAGCTCGACGTCGAGCAGGGTGCGGATCCGGCTGACCAGCCTGGTGGCCAGCAGTGAATGACCGCCCAGGTCGAAGAAGTTGTCGTCCATGCCGACCCCGGGCACGCCCAGGACCTGGGCGAAGGCCTCGCACAGCTGCCGCTCGCGTTCGGTGGCCGGGGCGCGGTGGGCGACGGCCGGGCCGAGGTCGGGTGCGGGCAGCGCGGCGCGGTCGAGCTTGCGGTTCGCGGTGAGGGGCAGCGCGGGGAGCAGCACGGCCGCGGACGGGACCATGTAGTCCGGCAGCCGGTCGGCCAGGTAGCGGCGCAGCTCCTCGACCGTGACGCCCGCAACCGGGCCGCCGCCGTCCGGTCCGGCGGGGTCCGCGAGCACGGCGTAGGCGACGAGCCGCTTGTCCCCGGGCCGGTCCTCGCGGGCGATCACGGCGGCGTCGGAGATCGCGGGGTGACCCGTCAGCGCCGCTTCGACCTCGCCGAGTTCGATCCGGAAGCCGCGGATCTTCACCTGGTCGTCGGCGCGGCCGAGGAACACCAGCTGCCCGTCGGCCGTCCACCGGACCAGGTCCCCCGTGCGGTACATCCGCCCGCCCCGCCCGCCGCCGTCGTCGAACGGGTCCGCCACGAACCGCTGGGCGGTCAGGTCGGCCCGGCCGAGGTAGCCGCGCGCCAGCCCGGTGCCGGCCAGGTACAGCTCGCCGATCGCGCCCACCGGTACCGGGCGCAGCGCGGAGTCCAGGACGTAGGCCCGGGAGTTGTCCATCGGCCGGCCGATGGGCAGTACGGCGGGCACCGCGGCGCTGTCCGCCAGCGGGACCTGGGTGGTGCAGAGCGTCGTCTCGGTCGGCCCGTAGGTGTTGCGGACCAGGATGCCAGGGCAGGCGTCGAGCACCCGCCGCACGGCCGCGGCCGGGACGATGTCGCCGCCGGTGCCGACCTCCTGGATCCCGGTGAACGCCGCCGGGTCGTCCTCGGCGAGCACGCGGAACAGGCCTGCGGTGAGGTGCAGGTGGGTCAGGCCGTGCCGCTTCGTCAGCGCACGCACTGCCGCCGCGTCCAGCCGCCCCTCGGGAGCCACCACGACCGTGCCGCCGGCCGTCAGCGGCACCCACAGCTCGTAGGTGGAGGCGTCGAAGGCGTGCGGGGACTGGAAGAGCACCCGGTGCGGCACCGTCTCGCGCCAGCAGCGGTCCGAGACCAGCTCGACCACGCCGCGGTGGGTGTTGGCGATGCCCTTCGGGACGCCGGTGGAGCCGGAGGTGTACATCACGTAGGCGGGCTGGTCCGGCAGGGTCCGCACGGCCGGGTTGTCCGGCCCGCCGGTGCCGGTGGACGCGTCGACGGTCAGGATCCCGGCCCCGGTCCCTTCGAGGCCCCGCACGAAGGCGTGGTCACGGGTGGACCCGTCGACCAGCAGCAGGCCGGCCCCCGCGTCCCGGTGCACCACCGCCATCCGGGTCTCGGGCGCCCGTTCGTCGATCGGCACGTAGGCGCCGCCCGCCTTGAGCACCGCGAGCAGGGTGACGACGAGGTCCGCCGAGCGCCGCATCAGCACGGGCACCAGCGACTCCGGGCCCACGCCGTGCGCGATGAGCACCCGGGCCAGCCGGTTGGCGCGGGCGTTGAGTTCGGCGTAGGTGAGCTCGTCGTCCCCGGAGACGAGCGCGACGGCGCCCGGGGTGCGGGCCGCCCGGGCCTCGAACAACTCGGTGAGGCTGACGGCGGGACGCTCGACACGGGTGTCGTTCCACTCGGTCAGCACGGTCCGCCGCCGGGCCTCGTCGAGGACGTCGATCGTGTGGAGGGGCGTCCTGGGTGCGGTGTCGAGCGCGTCGGAGAGGTTGCGGAGGGCGGTCCGGAGGAGGTCGCAGACGAGGGCGGGGTCGATGGGGTCCACGGTCTGGGCGGAGAGGACGAATCCGCTGCCGAGATCGTCGACCGCCACGGTGAGCGGGTAGTTGGTGCGGTCCTGTCCGTGCTGGGCGTGCACCCCGTCCAGGCCGGTGCCGGTGTGCTCCGCGGCGCTCCGGCTGTGGCGGTAGTTGAGGAGAGCGGTGAAGAGGGGTGCGGAGTTGTCGACCTGGCCGGCTTTCTGGGCGAGGGCGAGGGGGGCGTGTTCGTGGGTGAGGAGGTCGGCGAGTTGGTCGCGCATGGCGGTGACGGCGGTGGTGGCGGTGGTGGTGGAGGTGTCGAAGCGGACGGGGAGGGTGTTGATGAAGAGTCCGGGGACGCGGTGGGCGCCGGTGCCGGCGTTCATGCGGCCGAGGAGGAGGGTGCCGAAGACTACGTCGTCGCGGTTGGTGGTGGCGGCGACGACGCGGGCCCAGGCGGTGTGGATCAGGGTGGCGGGGCTGGTGTGGTGCGCGCGGGCGTGGTGGCGGATGCGTTCGGCGAGGTCGGCGTCGAGGGTGAGGCGCGCGTCCGCAGTGCGGCTGCCGTCGTGGCGGGTGTCGAGGACGCCGAAGGGTGCGGTGGGTTCGGTGATGCCGGCGAGGTGGTCGGTGAAGAAGTGTTCGTGTTCCTCGCGGGTGATGCCGAGGCGGGCCTGGGCGACGAAGTCGCGGAACGGCAGCGGCGCCGGGAGGCGGTGTTCCTCGCCGGCCAGGATCGTCCGGATCTCGCCGAGCAGGATGTCCAGCGCCGTGTGGTCGGTGATGAGGTGGTGGCGCTGGAGGAGCAGGAGCCAGCGGTCGGTGCCGGGTTCGGGGGCGGTGTGGGCGCGCAGGAGGGGCGCCTGTCCGAGGTCCATGGACGGGGCGCAGAGTGCGAGGAGTCCGGCCATGGGGTGGTCGGTGGTGGTGAGGGTGTGCTGCTGGATGGGGAGTCGGGCGGTGCGGGCGACGACCTGGACGGGTTCGGGGAGTCCTTCCCAGAGGACGGCGGTGCGCAGGATGTCGTGGCGGTCGATGACCTGCTGGAGGGCGTCGAGGAAGGTGTCGAGCAGGGCGCGGCTGTCGAAGGTGAGCATGGCCGGGGTGACGTAGATGTCCTTGCCGCCGGCACCGGTCGACAGCAGGTGGTGGAAGAAGATGCCTTCCTGGAGTGGTGCGAGGGGGTAGATGTCGGCGATGTTGGCCGGGCCGCCGGGGAACGCATCCGTGATGCGGGTGAGTTCGTCGGCGGTGAGGTCGATGAGGGGGAGCATGTCGGGCGTGATGGCCCGGGCGTCGGCGGGGATGAGGTTCGGGGGGACGGCGATCGGGCGGGTGCCCGTGTCCGCTTCCGTGGCGGCGGCCAACTGTGCAGGGGTGGGCGCGGTGAAGAGGGTGCGGACGTTGACGGGGACGTCCCGGGAGCGGAGTCGTTCGACGAGGGTGACGGCTAGGAGGGAGTGGCCGCCGAGCTCGAAGAAGCTGTCGTCCAGCCCGATCCGGGTGAGGCCGAGGGTGTCGGCGAAGACCTCGCAGATGACGGCCTCCCGGTCCGTGCCGGGTGCGCGGTAGGTGGTTGTGGGGGTGTAGTGGGGTGCGGGGAGGGCGTTGCGGTCGAGCTTGCCGTTGGGGGTGAGGGGGAGGGCGTCCAGGACGACGAACCCGGCCGGGACCATGTGGTCGGGGAGGCGGTTGGCCAGGTGGGTGCGCAGGTCGGCGGTGTCGAGGCCGTCGGTGGTCACGGCATACGCGGTGAGTCGTTTGTCGCCGGGGGTGTCCTCGCGGAGGAGGACGGCGGCGTGGGTGACGTGGGGGTGCGCGGTCAGTGCGGCTTCGATTTCGGCGGGTTCGATGCGGTGGCCGCGGAGTTTGATCTGGTGGTCGGCGCGTCCGGCGTATTCGAGGTGGCCTTGGTGGTTCCAGCGGGCGAGGTCGCCGGTGCGGTACATGCGTTCGCCGGGGGTGCCGTGGGGGTTGGCGGTGAAGCGTTGGGCGGTGAGGGTGGGGTTGTGGTGGTAGCCGCGGGCGAGTTGGGTGCCGGCGATGTAGAGCTCGCCGGTGGTGCCGGTGGGGAGGGGTTGGAGGTGGGTGTCGAGGATGTAGGCGGTGGTGTTCCACATGGGTCGGCCGATGGGGACGGTGGCCGTGTGATGGTTCTGGTTGTGGTGGTTCTGGTTCTGGTTCTGGTTGTGGGTGGTGGTGGTGTGGTCGGTGCAGGCGATGGTGGTTTCGGTGGGGCCGTAGTGGTTGGTGACGGGGAT
>NZ_JBHJRC010000320.1:0-9260 GCF_042261735.1 Kitasatospora sp. NPDC056327
GATACGTACAATACTACACCGCCCCGGCCGTTCACTGTTCCCACCCCGTTCGCTCCCGCGACACCCGGACCTCACCGGCCCCCGGCAGGCTCCCGCCAGAGAAGTTGGCTATACAACTTTGCCGCCAACGCCGGGCCGCCGAGGAGACCACCATGACCACCGAGCCGTCGCCGTACTGGCTGCGCGACAACTGCCCCTGCGCCGGGTGCCGCGATCCGCGCAACGGGCAGAAGCTGTTCCGGATCACCGACCTGCCGGACGACCTGGCGATCGCCGCCGGCGCCGAGCTGGACGGGCACCTGGAGGTGCTCTGGTCCGACGGGCACCGCTCCCGCTACCCCCTGCCCTGGCTGGCCGGGGAGACCGGGGAGGCCGGTGACGACGGGCGGACCGAGGCCGGCAAGCGGCTCTGGGAGGCCGCGGACTTCGCGGACGGCCTCCCGGAGGCCCGGTGGGAGGCCTATCTGGCGGACCCGGCCGAGCGGGCCGCCGTGCTGACCGCCGTCCGCCGCGACGGCTTCGCCGTGCTGCGCGGCGTGCCGGCCGAGGAGCGGCAGGTGCTGGCCGTCGCCGGGACCTTCGGACACGTGCGGGTCACCAACTACGGCGAGCTGTTCGACGTCCGGATCGAGCCGGACCCGAACAACCTGGCGTTCACCAGCGCCGCGATCTCGCCGCACACCGACAACCCGTACCGGGACCCGGTGCCCACCCTCCAGCTGCTGCACTGCCTGGAGAACTCGGCCACCGGCGGGGACTCCGGCCTGGTGGACGGCTTCCGGGCGGCGGCGCTGCTGCGCGCCGAGGCGCCGGAGCACTTCGCGGTGCTGACCCGCACGCCCGTGCCGTTCGTCTTCCGCGACCGAGGCACCGAGCTGCGCGCCGACCGGCCGCTGATCGACGTCGACCCGCTGGGCCGGATCCGCGAGGTGCGGTTCAACAACCGCTCGATCGCCACCCTGCGCGCGCCCGCGGCCGAGCTGGACGCGTTCTACGCCGCGTACCGGGCGTTCGCCGCGATCACCCTGCGGCCGGCGCTCCAGCTGGACTTCCGGCTCGACCCGGGCGACTGCCTGATCTTCGACAACGTCCGTCTGATGCACGCCCGGACGGCCTTCGCCCAGGACGGCCGCCGCCACCTCCAGGGCTGCTACGCGGACCTGGACTCGCTCGCCTCCACGCTGGCCGTGCTGGAGCGGCGCTCGGCCGCGCTGGACGAGCTGGCCGCGCTGTTCGAGGGCGAGGGCGCCGGGGAGTACCTGGGCGAGGCGGTCACCATGGCCGAGCACATGCTGCAGGCCGGCGCGCTGGCCGAGGCGGCCGGGGCGGCCCCGCACCTGGTCGCGGCGGCGCTGCTGCACGACGTCGGCCACTTCCGGGGCACCCTGCACGGACGCGACCTGATGGCCGGACAGGACAACCGGCACAGCGACACCGGGGCGGACTGGCTGGCCCGCTGGTTCGGGCCGGAGGTGACCGGGCCGGTCCGGCTGCACGTGGCGGCCAAGCGCTACCTGTGCGCGGTCGAACCGGCCTACCGGGCGGGGCTGTCCGAGGCCTCCGAGTACACCCTGCGGGTGCAGGGCGGACCGATGTCCGAGCAGGAGGCCGCCGCCTTCGCCGACCACCCGGGCGCCGCGGACGCGGTGGCGGTCCGGCGCTGGGACGAGCAGGCCAAGGCCGCGGACGCGCGGACCCCGGACTTCGCCCACTTCCGGCCGCTGCTGGCCTCGTTGATGGGCTGACCCGCCCCTCCCCCGCGACCCGCCCCTCCCCCGCGCCCGGCGGCACCCCCGCACCCCCGCCGGGTCCGGGGGCCCCGCCGAGCCCGTCCGGGAAGAGGGTCAGTCCCCTTCCCGGGCGTGCCGCGAAAGCGCCGAGGCCGCGAGCGAGTTGTGCACGCTGAAGGCCACCGTGCCCGGCAGGTAGCGGTCCTGGGACCACTCCACCGGCGTGCCGGTCGGGTCCGTCGTCCGGCGGCGCTCGCGCAGCAGCGGGCCGCCGCGCCGGCAGCCCAGCAGCCGGGCGTCGTCGCCGTTGGCGGCGACTATGTCGATCGTGTGGTCGGCGTCGGTGAACAGGATGCCGTGCTCGCGCAGGACCTCGGTGTGCGAGACGACGTCCGGCGGCAGCTCGGCGACGATCTCGCCCACCCGGGGCGGGTAGATCGTCCGCTCGACCATCACCGGCTTGCCGGAGAGCGTGCGCAGCCGCACGGTCACGTACACCTCGGAACCCGGCTCCAGGCGCAGCTGCTCGCGCTCGGCGGCGTCGGCCGGGCGCCGGACCAGCGAGTCCAGGATGCCGCCGGGCTCCTCGCCCATCGAGTACGCCCAGTGCGTGAAGCTGAGCAGTTCGGAGAAGCTCTGCACCCGTGCCGTGCCGAGCACCACCCGGCGGGTGCCGCGGCGCGAGGTGACCAGGCCGTCCGAGCGCAGCACGGCGAGCGCCTGGCGCACGGTGCCGCGGGAGACCCCGTACTGCTCGGCGAGCGCGCCCTCCGCGGGGAGCCGGCCGGCCTCGCCGAAGGCTCCGGTGGTGATCGCCTCGCGCAGGTCGGCGGCGACCTTGCGGTAGAGCGAACCGGACGCGCGCTCGGCGCCCTGGGCGCCGGCCGGACGGGTCTCGGGGCGCTCCGGCTCCAGTGCCACGTCAGTCAATGTCCCTCCTGGGCAAGTGTCCTGCGCAGCCCGTAGCGGCGCGGACAGCCCGACCTTATCCCGCTGCGCTCCCGAAGCATCGCACTTGCCGGATCGTCCGCCGACGGCCTGATTCGACCGTTCCCGCAGCCGACCCCGGTTCTGGGCCATCCGTTCACCTTCCCGTCACCGCGCTCCGGCGTACTTACTGCCGTCAGCGAAGTTGGCTAGTCAACTCGGACGACGCGATCGACCGCTCACCCCGGCCGGCCCGCCGCCCTTCGCGAGACGCAGGCCCGCGGAACCCCCCGCGAACGCCCCCTCGCAGTACGCCCCCTTAACAGGAGACTTCCCCGTGACCGTGCACCGTGTCCGCGCCGCCGCCTTCGCGGCCGTCCTGACCGCCGCCGCGCTCTCCCTCACCGCCTGCGGCTCCGCCGGGTCGAGCGCCAAGTCCGGCGACACCGCCAAGGCCGGCGCCAAGGACGCCAAGGAGGCCACCTCCGCCGCCGACTTCGGCGGCATGGACGGCCTGGTCGCCGCCGCCAAGAAGGAGGGCAAGCTGCACGTCATCACGCTGCCCCGGGACTGGGCGAACTACGGCAAGATCATCGACAGCTTCAAGGCCAAGTACGGCATCGAGGTCGAGGAGGAGAACCCGGACGGCTCCAGCCAGGACGAGATCAACGCGATCAACTCCCGCAAGGGCCAGGACCGCGCCCCCGACGTGGTCGACCTGGGCAGCGCCTTCGCCCTCCAGGCGGTCAAGGACGGCATCCTCGCCCCCTACAAGGTCGCCACCTTCGACAAGGTGCCGGACACCATGAAGGACCCGAGCGGCGCCCGGGTGAACGACTACGGCGGCTACATCTCGATCGGCTGCGACGCCAAGAAGATCGCCAACTGCCCGAAGACCTTCGCCGACCTGCTCAAGCCCGAGTACAAGGGCCAGGTCGCCCTCAACGGCAACCCGACCAAGTCCGGCTCCGCCTTCGGCGGCGTCTACGCGGCCGCGCTCGCCAACGGCGGCTCGCTGGACAACATCCAGCCCGGCATCGACTTCTTCGGCAAGCTGAAGCAGTCCGGCAACTTCAACCCGGTCGAGTCGACCCCGGCGACCATCGAGAAGGGCGAGACCCCGATCTCGATCGACTGGTCCTACCTGAACGCCGGTTACAGCGACCAGTTCAAGGACAAGGGCGTCGACTGGAAGGTCTCCATCCCGTCCGACGGCTCCTACGCCCAGTTCTACAACCAGGGCGTCAACAAGTGGGCCCCGCACCCGGCGGCCGCCCGCCTCTGGCAGGAGTACCTGTTCAGCACCGAGGGCCAGAACCTCTTCCTCGGCGGCTACGCCACCCCGGCCACCTTCGAGGCCCTGAAGAAGGACGGCACCCTCGACACCGCCGCGGCCGCCAAGCTGCCCACCGTCGAGAAGCCCTTCACCACCTTCCCGAGCGTGGACCAGATCAACGCGGCCAAGAAGGTCGTCACCGAGAACTGGACCAAGGCCATCGCGGGCTGACACTCCGTCAGCACTACTCGAACGGGCTGAAGAAACACTCATGACCACGGCTCCCACCCCGGTGCCGACCACCCCCGCCGCCACCGTCACCGGTGGCGGCGCGGGGGCGTCCGCCACCGCCACGACCACCTCCCCCACCACCACGGCACCCGCCCCGCGGCGCCGGCCGCTCGCCCGCCTCGGCGGCGCGTCCTGGCTGGCCACCGTGCCGCTGCTGCTGTTCTTCCTGATCGGCTTCGGACTTCCCACCGTCGCCATCGTGATCGGCGCGTTCACCACCTCCAGCGACGCCGAGACCGGTGCCGGGCAGTTCACCTTCGACAACCTGGCGGACTCCGTCCAGGGCGGCTACCTCACGGCGATGCTGAGCAGCCTCAAGCTCTCCGCGCTCACCGCGCTGCTCTCCACCGTGATCGGCCTGCCGATCGCCCAGGCCGTCGTCACCTCCCGGCGCACCTGGCTGCGCCAGGCGGTGCTCACCGCCTCCGGCGTGCTCGCCAACTTCGGCGGCCTGCCGCTCGCCTTCGCGTTCGTCGCCACGCTCGGCAACGCCGGCGAGATCACCAAGCTGCTGCACCTCACCGACCACGGCTGGTCGCTGTACTCCTTCACCGGTCTGACGATCGTCTACCTGTACTTCCTCATCCCGCTGATGGTGCTCACCATCACCCCGGCCCTGGACGGCCTGCGGACCCAGTGGCGCGAGGCCGCGCAGAACAACCGCGCCACCACCGTCCAGTACTGGCGGCACGTCGCCCTGCCGATCCTGCTGCCGTCCCTGCTCGGCGGCTTCGTCCTGCTCTTCGGCAGCGCCTTCGCCGCCTACGCCACGGCCGCCGCCATGGTCGGCGCGACCGTCCCGCTGGTCAGCCGCTCGATCGCGGACGCGCTCTCCGGCAACGTGCTGGTCGGCCAGGGCAACCTCGCCCTCGCCCTCAGCCTCAACATGATCGTGGTGGCCGTCCTGGTGATGGCCGTGTACCTCCCCCTCCAGCGCCGGAGCGCCCGATGGCTCAGCTGACCTCCCCCGCCCCCGCCAAGCGACGCCCCGTGCGCTGGTGGCGCGGCGCCGTCCTGCTGCTCGCCGGCGTCTACTTCGTCGTCCCGCTCGCGGCCTCCGCCTGGTTCTCCGTCGACGACCCGAAGGGCGTCTCCTTCGAGGCCTACACCGGGCTGCTCTCCGCCCCCGGCTTCCTCGACAGCCTCTGGCTGACCCTCGGGCTCGCCGTCGTCACCGTCCTGGTGCTGCTGCTCCTGCTCGTCCCGGCGCTGATCGCCGTCCGGCTCGGCGCGCCGAAGCTGCGCCCGGTGATCGACGTGCTCTGCACCCTGCCGCTGGTCGTCCCGCCGGTCGCGCTGACCGCCGGCCTCATCGGCGTGCTCCGCTGGGGCCCGGACTACCTGATGGACACGCCGTTCTTCCAGACCTTCGTGTTCGTCCAGGACCCGGACTTCCCGCTGGTGCTGGTCATCGCCTACGTGCTGATGGCCCTGCCGCTCGCCTACCGCGCCCTGGACGCCGGACTGCGGTCGGTGGACGTGCGCACCCTGGTCGAGGCCGCCCGCAACTGTGGCGCGAGCTGGCCGCGCGCGGTGTTCACCGTCATCCTGCCGAACCTGCGCGGGGCCCTGCTGAACGCCTCCTTCCTCACCCTGGCCCTGGTGCTCGGCGAGTTCACCGCCGCCTCGATCCTCGGCTTCCAGCCCTTCCCGGTCTGGATCTACTCGGTCGGCAACAGCCAGGCCCACATGTCGGTCGCGGTCTCCATCCTGAGCCTGCTGCTCACCTGGCTGCTGCTGCTCCTGCTGGCCACCCTCGGCCGCGAGCGCGGCACCAAGACCGCTACCTCCTGAACCCGAACCCCCGGAGCCACCCATCATGACCACGGCCACCGCCCCCGTCGCCGGCGTCCCCCTCGCCCCCGGCGGCGCGACCGTCGAATTCCGTTCGCTGCGCCGCGCGTTCGGCGCCACCACGGCGCTCGACGGACTCGACCTCACCGTCCACCCCGGCGAGCTGCTCGCCCTGCTCGGCCCGTCCGGCTGCGGCAAGACCACCGCGCTGCGCATCCTGGCCGGGTTCGAGCAGCACGACTCCGGCGAGGTGCTGGTCGACGGCCAGGACATCACCGCGATCCCGGCGCACAAGCGCGACGCGGGCATGGTGTTCCAGTCGTACAGCCTCTTCCCGCACCTGACCGCCGCCGACAACGTCGCCTTCGGCCTGCGGATGCGCGGCAGCGGCAAGGCCGAGCGCCTCAAGCGGGCCCAGGAGCTGCTGGAGCTGGTCGGCCTGCCGCAGCACGCCGGCCGCTACCCGCACCAGATGTCCGGCGGCCAGCAGCAGCGCATCGCGCTCGCCCGCGCGCTCGCCCTGCAGCCGCGGGTGCTGCTGCTCGACGAGCCGCTGTCCGCGCTGGACGCCAAGGTGCGGCTGTCGCTGCGCGAGGAGATCCGGCGCCTCCAGCAGGAGCTGGGGATCACCACCCTGTTCGTCACCCACGACCAGGAGGAGGCGCTGTCGATGGCCGACCGCGTCGCCGTCCTGCGGGCCGGCCGGCTGGAGCAGTGCGCCACCCCCTCCGAGCTCTACGCCCGCCCGGCCACCGCGTTCGTCGCCGAGTTCGTCGGCACCATGAGCCGGATCCCCTGCGAGCGCTCCGGCGACGGCGTGGAGGTCCTCGGCCGCCGCCACGCCGTGGACGGCACCCGGCCCGCCGACGGCGACCTGCACGTGCTCGTCCGCCCCGAGAACGTGCACCTCACCCCGGCCGGGGACGGGCCCGCGCTGGTCGTCTCCGCGTCCTTCCTGGGCGCCGTCACCCGCCTCACCGTCCGTCTGGCCGACGGCACCGAGGTCAAGGCGGACCTGCCCACCGAGGCCGCCGCCGCGCTGCCGATCGGCTCGCGCGCCACGCCCGCCCTTCCGGAGCGTCCGGTCCTGGTCGACCGTCGTACGGTCTGATCCGCCCTGTTGAACCGCTCCGAAGGTACCGCCATGCCTCACACCCCCCCACCCGCAGCCGTCCTCTTCGACATGGACGGCACCCTCGTCGACACCGAGCAGCTCTGGTGGCAGGCCGCCGCCGAGCTGGCCGACGAACTGCACCACCGCCTGGGCGACGCCGACGCGCCGGAGGTGCTCGGCCAGGCGATCGAGCACACCGCCGCCCACCTCCACCGCGTCACCGGCACCTCCCTCTCGGAGGCCGAACTCGCCGACCGCCTCGGCGAGTCCTTCGCCGGCAAGGTCGCCGCCGAGACCGTCCCCCGCCCCGGCGCCCTCGCCCTGCTCGCCTCCCTCCGGGACGCCCGGGTGCCCACCGCGCTGGTCTCCGCCTCCCCCCGCCGGGTCGTCGACCTGGTGCTGGGGACCCTGGGCCGCGACTGGTTCGCCGTCACCCTGGCCGCCGAGGACACCCCCCGCACCAAGCCCGCGCCCGACCCCTACCTGGCCGCCGCGTACCTGCTCGGCCTGGACCCGGCCAGCTGCGTCGCCGTCGAGGACACCCCGACCGGGGTCGCCTCCGCCACTGCCGCCGGCTGCGCCGTCCTCGCCGTCCCCTCCAGCGCCGTCCCGATCCCGGACGGCTCCCGGGTCACCCTGCTGGACAGCCTGGAGCACGCCGACCTGGCCCTGCTCGGGAAGCTCGGCGCCGCGCGCGGGGTTTGAGCCCCCGTGCCCTATCTCCTCCTCGCCCTCGCGATCGTCAGTGAGGTCTGCGCCACCAGCTGCCTCAAGCTGACCGAGGGCTTCACCAGGTTCTGGCCGAGCGCCGGCGTGGCCGTCGGCTACGTCCTCTCCTTCGTCCTGCTCGGCCGTGCCCTCAAGCACATCCCGGTCTCCGTCGCCTACGCGGTGTGGTCCGGCGCCGGCACGGCGGCGGTGGCCGGCATCGGCATGGTCGCCTTCGGCGAGTCGCTGGGGCGGATGCAGTGGCTCGGCCTCGCGCTGATCGTCGTCGGCGTGGTCGTCCTGAATCTGAAGGGCGGTCACTGACCCGGGACCTCCGGTCGTGCCGAGGGGCGGGTCCGCCGCCGGGCCCGCCCCTCCGTGCGACCGCCGGGTGTCCCCGGGGCCGGGTCAGCCGGCCCCGGGTGCGTCGGCGGCGACCCGGAAACCGATGTTGCCGGCCGAGCTGTCCGGCGTGTTGGAGCTGCGGGCGGCCACCCGGTAGCGGTTGCAGTAGGACGCGTGGCACATGTGGGAGCCGCCGCGCATCACGCGCGCCGTGCCGTCCGGCGGGCCGAGCGGGTCCCGGCGGGGCCCGGTGCGGTGGAAGCCGACGCTGAACCAGTCGGCGCACCACTCCCAGACGTTGCCCACCGTGTTGTGGAGCCCGTAGCCGTTCGGCCGGTGGGCCGTCACCGGGACCGTCCCCCCGCGGCCGTCCGGCGGGGAGTCCGGGACGGGGAAGTCGCCCCGGAAGATGTTGCACTGCGCCCGCCCGCCCGGGGCGAGCTCGTCGCCCCACGGGTAGCGGGCCTGCTCCAGGCCGCCCCGGGCGGCGTACTCCCACTCGGCCTCGGTCGGCAGCCGGGTGCCCGACCAGGCGCAGTACGCCTGCGCGTCGTGCCAGGAGACGTGGACGACGGGGTGGTTCTGCCGGGTGGTGACCGAGGAGCCCGGCCCCTCGGGGGTCCGCCAGGTCGCGCCCGCGACCGCCCGCCACCACGGGACGGCGGCCACCTGGGGCGACCCGGCGGCGAGCGCGGGGTCCAGGAAGCCCTCGAAGACGTAGGAGTAGCCGAAGCTCTCGGCCTCGGTGCGGTGGCCGGTGGCCTTGACGAAGGTCGCGAAGGCGGCGTTGGTGACCGTGGTCGGCGCTATCCGGAACGGGCTCAGCTCGACGGCGCGGACCGGACCCTCGCCGTCCGCCGGGTAGCCCTCGCGGTCGTCGGTGCCCATCAGGAACCGCCCCCCGGGCAGGCCGGTGAGCTGCCGCGCCACCCGGGCGGCCCGGGGGTCGGCGAGGGCCACGGCGACGGGGGCGGCGGGCCCCTCCGCTCCTCGGCCGGGGGTGCAGCAGGGCTTGGGGGACGTCGACACGCGGGTTCCTCGTCGGGGACGGGGGCCCGGGGGCGGCGGCCGGCCG
>NZ_JBHJRC010000321.1:0-9189 GCF_042261735.1 Kitasatospora sp. NPDC056327
ACGCCGGCGGTGCCGGCGCGCAGCCGCTGGGGCGGGACGCGAAGGGGAGGGACGGCCATGGCACGGCACGAGCCGACGGGGCGGGCGGAGCGGACGCGGACGCGGGGGCGGGGCGGGACGCAGGACCGGCTCCGGGGGCAGGTCCGGGTGCAGGGCGAGCCGGTGGAGCGCTACCCGGAGGTGCCGCCGGAGACGCTGCGGGGCGAAGTGCGGCGGATCACCGTCATCGGGGAGGACGTCCTCCACCGGCGCTGCCGGGACGTGGCGGAGGAGGAGTTCGGCACTCCCGGACTGTCCCGGCTGATCGACGACATGTTCGCCACCATGTGGGTCGCCGAGGGGGTCGGCCTCGCGGCCAACCAGATCGGCGTCGACCTCCGGGCCTTCGTCTGGGACTGCTTCGACGAGGACGGCGTCCGCCACGTGGGCCACATCCTCAATCCGGTGCTCGACGACCTTCCCGCCGCGGCCCGGCGGCTCGTCGACACCGCGGAGGGCTGCCTCTCCGTCCCCGGCCCCCGCACGGACCTGGCCCGCCCGGACGCGGCGGTCGTCCGCGGCCGGGACCTCGTGGGCCGCCCGCTGGTCGTCGAGGGCAGCGGCTACTTCGCACGCTGCCTCCAGCACGAGAGCGACCATCTCGCCGGCGGCCTCTACGTCGACCGTCTCGCGGCCGGGGAACGGCGCGCGGTGCTGCGGGACATGGAGGAGCGGAAGGCGGACGTGTTCGCCCGGCGAGAGGTCCGCACGGGGGAACTGGCCGCGCTGCCCCGGCCGGCCTGATCCTTCGGGACGGCTCCGCGGCCGGGGGCGGGCCGGAGCTCCGGGACGGCCGGAGCCCGCGAACGGCGAGGCACCGGGAACGGCGAGGCACCGGGAACGGCCGGGCCACCGACGGTCTACCCGGCCTCGGCGAGGATCGCCCGAAGGCGGGCCAGGCACTCGGCGGCGAAGGCCGGCCAGGTGTGCCGGTAGTGGGCGAGCCCGCTGACGCCGACCGCGATGGCCCAGGCGCGGGCGCGGATCCAGGTCGGCTCGTCGAGGTCCAGCGCGTCCCGGTAGGCCCGGCGTGCTGCGGCCGGGAGGTCCCAGACGGGCGCGTGCTCGGCGTCCGGGAGGCCGATCGAGAGGCAGCCGAAGTCGATCACCGCGTGCAGCCGCCCGTCCCGGACCAGGAGGTTGCTGGGCTTGAGGTCGCCGTGGAGCCACACGTGCGGCGCGTCCGACTCCGGCAGGGCGAGCGCGGCCCGCCACAGGTGCTCCAGGGCATCCACGTCCGGATCCCGCACCGTGTCCGGATCCCGGGCCGTCCCCGCGTCCGCCCGCGCCCCGGATCCTGCGGCCCCGGCCCCCGCCCCGGCCGGCTCGCGGCAGTCCGCGAGGTACCGGGTGACCCAGTCGTCGCACGCCCGAAGGCCGCCGCCGCGGTACCAGTCGAGGTCGTCCGCCCGGCTCGCGCCCATCAGGCCGAGACCGTGCAGCTCCCGCACGAACGCCGCGAGGTCGCCGCCGAAGGCCGCCCAGTCCCGGACCGTGTCCGGCCCCGGCTCCGCGCCGTCGATCCAGCGGTAGACCGACCAGGCGAGCGGAAAGCCCGGCCCGGGCACCCCGAGGTGGACGGGTTCGGGGACGGCGCTGCCCAGTCGCGGGGCCAGGCGCGGGAGCCAGTGCTGCTCCTTGCGCACGGACCGGGCGGTGTCCGGGGTGCGCGGCAGGCGGACGAGCAGTTCGTCGCCGAGCCGGTACATGCTGTTGTCCGTGCCGGCGCCCGCCGCCGTGAGGGGGAGGCGCGCCCACTCGGGCCGCTGGGCCGCCAGCAGGGCGCGGACCACGGTCTCGCCGGCCGGTACCTCGTTCGCGTGCAGCGTCATCCCAGGAGTCTCGCCGCCCGGCCCGGCCCCCGGCCATCGGATTTCCGGCCGCGCGGTCGGCTCGGTGCCCGGCTTCGTTCCCGCCACGAGTCCCGTCCCGTTCCCACGGCGACTTCCGCCCCGCTGCCCGCCCCGCCGCCCCTTCGTTGCCCGGTTCGTTTCCGGGAACGCCTCCCGCCGCCCCCGCCGCCCCCGCCGCCGCCGCCGCTGCCTCCGCGCGGCCCCGTCGCCGTGCGCGACCGGCCGCGCTCCCTTGTCAGCCGCCCGCCCCACCGCGCACAATGGAACCGACCGAACGGTCAGTCGGTGGACCCGCCCTTCCCCGGAGCCGGAGCGGGAGCGGGTGGCCGGAGAGCGAGAGGGGACCGTGGTGACAGCAGAGGTGACCGAGCGGCCCGACCGGACCGGGCAGTCGCCGGAGGAACGGTTCGAGGCCGTCATCGCCGCGGAGCAGCGCATCGAGCCCCGGGACTGGATGCCCGACGCCTACCGGGCCACCCTCGTCCGCCAGATCGCCCAGCACGCGCACTCCGAGATCATCGGCATGCAGCCCGAGGGCAACTGGCTGACCCGGGCCCCCTCCCTGCGCCGCAAGGCGATCCTGCTCGCCAAGGCCCAGGACGAGGCCGGTCACGGGCTCTACCTCTACGCCGCCGCCGAGACCCTCGGCGTGGACCGCGCCGAGCTCACCGAGAAGCTGATCTCCGGCCGGCAGAAGTACTCGTCGATCTTCAACTACCCGACCCTCACCTTCGCCGACGTCGGGGTGATCGGCTGGCTGGTCGACGGCGCCGCGATCTGCAACCAGGTCCCGCTCTGCCGCTGCAGCTACGGCCCGTACGCCCGCGCGATGGTCCGGATCTGCAAGGAGGAGTCGTTCCACCAGCGCCAGGGCTACGAGCTGCTGATGACGCTGATGCGCGGCACCGAGGCGCAGCGCCGGATGGTCCAGGACGCGGTGGACCGCTGGTGGTGGCCGTCGCTGATGATGTTCGGCCCCTCGGACGCGGCCTCGCCGAACACGGCCCGGTCGATGGCCTGGCGGATCAAGCGGCACACCAACGACGAGCTGCGGCAGCGCTTCGTCGACATGACGGTCCCGCAGGCCGAGCACCTCGGCGTCACCCTCCCCGACCCCGAGCTGCGCCGGAACGAGGAGCGCGGCGGCTGGGACTTCGGCGAGCCGGACTGGTCGGAGCTGACCCGGGTCATCCACGGCGAGGGCCCGTGCAACGCCCAGCGCACGGAGCGCCGCCGGGCGGCCCACGAGGACGGCGCGTGGGTCCGCGAGGCGGCCACCGCCTACGCGGCGAAGCGCCGCGCGCAGACCGCCGCCGATTCCGGCGGACCGGTCGCCGCGGCCACGGCAACGGAACAGGAGAACGCGAAGTGACCGGGTCCAGGGCCGGCTGGCCGCTCTACGAGGTGTTCGTGCGCCCCCGGCGCGGTCTGAACCACGTGCACGTCGGTTCTCTGCACGCGGCCGACGACCGGATGGCCCTGCTCGCCGCCCGCGACCTCTACACCCGCCGCAACGAGGGCGTCAGCCTCTGGGTGGTCCGCTCCGACGCGATCGCCGCGTCCGCCCCGGACGAGCGCGACCCCTTCTTCGAGCCCAGCGGCGACAAGGTCTACCGCCACCCGACCTTCTACGACATCCCCGAGGATGTCCCGCACATCTGACCGGGAGCAGCCGAACCATGACCGACGACCACGTGTACCTGAGCCTCGCCGAGGCGTCACCCGGGCCCGAGGGCGAGGGCCGCTGGGCGTACGGGACGGGCTTCGCCGACCCGCTGCTCGGGGTGGACACCGCGGTGCCGCCCGGCCTGGACGGCGCGGACCTCGCGGCCTACTGCCTGATGCTGGGCGACGACGCGCTCGTCCTCGCCCAGCGGCTGATCGAGTGGTGCACCCGCGCGCCGGAACTGGAGGAGGAGGTGGCGCTCGCCAACCTCGGCCTCGACCTGCTCGGCCAGGCCCGTCAGCTGCTGACCCGGGCCGGGCAGGCGGACGGCACCGGGCGCACCGAGGACGACCTGGCGTACTGGCGGGAGGAGCAGGAGTTCCGCAACGTCCGCCTGGTCGAGGCGCCGAACGGGGACTTCGCGTTCTCGGTGGCCCGCCTGCTGGTGTTCGCCACCGCCCGCGGCGCGCTCTACGAGGCGCTGGCCGGGCACGCCGACCCGGTGCTGGCGGCGGTCGCCGGGCGCGGGGTGAAGGAGCTGGCCTACCACCGCGAGTACGCCACCGCCTGGACGCTGCGGCTCGGCGACGGCACGCCGTACTCGGCGGCCCGGATGCAGGCCGGCCTGGACGCCGTGTGGCCGCTGCTGGCGGAGCTGTTCACGGCGCACCCGGTGGAGCTTCGGGCCGGGGTGGACCCGGCGGCGCTGCGCGAGCCGGTGCTGCGCTCGCTGGCGGCGGTGTGCGCCGAGGCCGGGCTGACGGTGCCGGACGTGCCGGGCCTGGCGGCCGTCGGCGGCCGGGCCGGCCGGGACGGCGTGCACACCGAGGCGCTGGGCCCGCTGCTCGCCGAGCTGCAGGTGCTGGCCCGGGCGCACCCGGGTGCGACGTGGTGACGGCCGTGGCCGGGCCGGTGGGGCGGGGCGGTGCCTGGGAGGTGGCGGCGGCCGTGCCCGATCCCGAGCTGCCCATGCTGACCCTCGCCGACCTGGGCGTGCTGGCCGGGGTCGAGGAGGAGGGCGGCACGGTGACGGCGTGGCTCACGCCGACGTACTCGGGCTGTCCCGCCGTCGCCGAGATGGCCGCCGATGTGGACCGGCGGCTGCGGGCGGCCGGGTACGCGGACGTCCGGGTCCGGCTGCGGCTCGACCCGCCCTGGTCGACCGACCTGATCACCGCCGAGGGGCGGCGCAAGCTGGCCGGGGCCGGGATCGCACCGCCCCGGCCGGGGACGGCCGCGGGCGGCACCCCGGGCGGAAGCACCCAGGTGAGCCTCGGCCCGACCCGGCTCGTGGCACCCGCGTCCGCCGGTACGTCCGGCGGCCCGTCCGCAGGCGCACCGGTGGCCGGACCGGTGGCCGGATCCGTGGCCGGGAGCGCCGTCGCGCCCGTCATCTGTCCGCTCTGCGGCGGCAGCGACACCGAGGAGCTGTCCCGCTTCGGCTCCACCGCCTGCAAGGCGCTGTGGCGCTGCCGCGACTGCCGCGAGCCCTTCGAACGCGTCAAGGAGATCTGAATGGCCGCCGCCTCGCCCGCCCCCTCCGCCGCCTCGTCGGCGCCGGTGCCCACCGGTCCGGCCCGGGCAGCGGCACCGGCCCAGGACGCCGTGCGACCGGCCCGCCGGCCGGTCTTCCACGCCCTGCGGATCGCCGGGGTGGAGCGGCTCTGCGAGGACGCCGTCGCGGTGACCTTCGCCATCCCGGACGGGCTCGCGGAGGCGTTCGCCTTCCGGCCGGGCCAGACGCTGACGCTGCGCCGGGTGGTGGACGGCGTCGACGAGCGCCGCTCGTACTCGATCTGTGCCCCCGCCGGCGGTCCGCTGCGGATCGCCGTCCGGGAGGTGCCGGGCGGGCTGTTCTCCCGCTGGCTGGTGCGCGACGCCCGGCCGGGCGAGGAGGTCGAGGTGCTGACGCCGTCCGGCCTGTTCACGCCGGACCTCGCCGAGCCCGCCGACCACGTGCTGCTGGCGGCCGGCTCCGGCATCACGCCGATGCTGTCCATCGCGGCCTCCGTGCTGGCCGCCGATCGCACCTCCACCGTGACCCTGCTCTACGGGAACCGGCGCAGCGACACCGTGATGTTCGCCGACGAGCTGGCCGACCTGAAGGACCGCCACCTGGGCCGCCTGCAGTTGGTCCACGTGCTCTCCCGGGAGACCAGGGACGCCGAGCTGCTCAGCGGGCGGCTGGACCCGGAGCGGGTCGCGGCGCTGCTGGCGGCGCTGGTGGACGTGGAGACGGTCGGCCACTGGTGGCTGTGCGGGCCGTTCGGGATGGTCGCCGGGGCGAAGGAGCTGCTGGCCGGGCTGGGCGTGCCGGCGGACCGGGTGCACCAGGAGCTGTTCCACGCCGGGGACGAGCCGGTGGCCGGGCGTCCGGAGGACTCCCCGGGCGGGGGCGACGGGGCGGCGGCCGGGTACAGCGAGGTCACCGTCGTCCTGGACGGGCGCGGGAGCACCCTGTCGCTGCCGTGCGACCGCTCCGTCCTGGACGGTGCTCAGCGCTCCCGGCCCGATCTGCCGTTCGCCTGCAAGGGCGGGGTCTGCGGCACCTGCCGGGCGCTGGTCACCGAGGGCGAGGTGGAGATGCGGCGCAACTTCGCGCTGGAGGAGAAGGAGCTGGCGGCCGGCTACGTCCTCACCTGTCAGGCCCGTCCGCTGACGGACCGGGTGACGGTCGACTACGACCGCTGACCGGCCCCGGCGGAGCGGTCCGGCGTCGGCGGTCCGGCGTCCGGGCGCGACGGTCCGGCCCGGGACGCCGCGCCCGGGCCGCCGCCGGGCCGCGTCCGTCAGGGCGCCCCGGCCACCAGTTCGGCCCGGTGGCCGGCGAAGAACGCGCCGAGCGTGACCGGCGCGCGCCCGAGCAGCCGCCTCGTGGTGCCGTCGTCGGGGACGTCGAACCAGCCCTCGCGCCGGAACGGGTCGTTCTCGCCCCAGGCCGCCGCCAGCGGCGCGGGCACACCGAGGGCGGTCAGCGCGCGGGGGACGTCCGCGTCGGCCACCGGGCGGTGGCGCACCGGCCGGCCGGTGGCCCCGCCGAGCGCGGCGGCGACCTCGGCGTCGGTCAGGCCGGGCCCGGTCACGTCGAGGACCGTCCCGGTGGCGCCCGGCGCGGGGACGGTGTCGACGGCGCCGGTGAGGACGCGCGCCGCGGCCCAGGCGGTGTCCTCACGGGTGATGTAGCCGACCCGGCCGTGCGCGGCGCTGCTGGGCAGCTCCCCGTGCGCGACCGCGAGCCGGGCCAGGCCGGAGAGCAGCAGCATCTGCGGCCAGACGTTGAACCGCAGGACGGTGTGGGCCAGGCCGGAGGCGGCGAGCAGCCGCTCGGTCAGTCCGTGGTCGGCCGCCTCGGGGACGGGGTTGCCCGGGTCGGCGGCGCGGACCACCGAGGTGTAGACGACGTGCTCCACCCCGGCGGCGACGGCCGCCCCGACGGCCGCCTCGTGCAGCCGGAGCCTCCGGGGCGAGCGCTCGGTGCTGACGAGCAGCAGCCGCCGGACCCCGGCGAGGGCGGGTACCAGGGTGGCGGGCCGGGCGAAGTCGGCCTGTCGGACGGCCGGCCCCGGCCCGGGGCGGCCGGCGTCCGCCCGGGCCGGATCCCGGGTGAGGGCGACCGTGCCGGCCCGGTCGGCCGTCAGGTCGAGCACCGCGGCGAGCGCCAGCCGGCCGAACCGTCCGGCGGTGCCGGTGACTGCGAACATGTGAACTCCTCGACTGCGACGACGACTGCGACGATGTCCTGGAGCGAGCATGGGCGGGCCGGGCGGATCGCCGAAAGAAGGAACACCGATGTCCACTGGCACGACGCGGGGCGAGGGCCCCGCCGCCGCACCGGTCACCGCGGCCGCACCGGTCACCGCGGCCGCACCGGTCACCGCCGCCGCACCGATCACCGCGGGGGACCGCGCCGGGTGCCCGGCGACCGCGGTGCTGCACCGGATCGGGGACCGCTGGAGCGTCCTGCTGATCTGCCTGCTCGCGCGGCGGCCGCACGGCTACAACGAGCTGGACCGCGCGGTCGCCGACCTGAGCCGCCGGATGCTGACCCGCGCGCTGCGCACCCTGGAGGCCGAGGGGTACGTGAGCCGCACCGCCCGGGCGGAGTCCCCGTACCGGGTCGAGTACGCGCTGACCGCCCGCGGCGAGTCGCTGCACGCGGCGGTGCGGGAGCTGGGCGTCCGGGCCGCCACGGAGGCCGCCACGGAGGAGGGACCGCCCCCGGCGGCGCGGTGAGGCCGGCCGGGGCACCACGGCCGGCGCCCCCCAGGGCCGGCCGACGCGGGCCGGCCGACGCGGGCCGGCCGCCGTTCGCCCCGCGGCCTGCCGGCCTGCCGGTCAGCCGCCGGCCGGGACCACGGCCCGCGCGGGGGCCGGGTCACCGAGCAGCCGGACGATCTCGTTGACCGCCGCGCGGCCCGCCCGGTTGGCGCCGACGGTGCTGGCGGACGGCCCGTAGCCGACCAGGTGGACCCGCGGGTCGGCGGTGGCGCGGGTGCCGGTGAGGGCGATGCCGCCGCCGGGGGAGCGCAGGTCGAGCGGGCCGAGGTGGCCGACCTCGGGGCGGAACCCGGTGGCCCAGACGATCGCGTCGACGGCGAGTTCCTCGTCCCCCCAGGCGACCCCGTGCTCGGTGAGGCGGTCGAACATCGGGCGGCGGTGCAGCGCACCCAGCTCCTCGGCCCGGCGGTGGGCGACCGAGGGGCCGAGCCCGGTCACGCTGACCACGCTGCGCACCGGCAGGCCCCGGCTGACCCGCTCCTCGACCTTGGCGACCACGGCGCGCCCGTACTCGGGGGTGAACGGTCCCTCGTGGTAGACGGGCGGGGTGCGGGTGACCCAGACGGTCTCGCCGACGGCGGCGACCTCCGACAGCACCTGGATCGCCGAGGCCCCGCCGCCGACCACCAGCACCCGCTTGCCGGCGAACTCCTCGGGGCCCCGGTAGGCGGCGTAGTGCAGCTGGCGGCCGGCGAAGCGGCCGGGGTAGTGCGGCAGGAACGGGCGGGTCCAGGTACCGGTGGCGTTGATCAGGGCCCGGGCCGACCAGGTGCCGGCGTCGGTCTCGACCAGCAGCCGGGCGTCCGGGAGGGCGCCGGCGGAGCGCACCGCCAGGACCTTGACGGGGCGTACGACGGGGAGCGCGTGCCGGGCCTCGTACGCCGTGAAGTACCCCGGTACGACCTCGCGCGCGGGGGCGTCCGGGTCGGGCTCGGGGAGCTCGAAGTCGGGCAGGTCGTGGAAACCGTGGACGGTGGCCATCCGCAGCGACGGCGAGCGGTGGGCCCAGGCGCCGCCGGGGGCGGTGTCGGCGTCGAGGACGACGAAGCCGCCGTCGGTGCCCGCGCGGTACGGGGCGAAGCCGCGGCGGCGCAGGTGGTAGGCGGCGGACAGGCCCGCCTGCCCCGCGCCGATCACCAGGACGTCGACCCGCCGGCCCTCGTCGGCCGCCGCCCCGGCACCGGCCGCGCCATCAGTGGTTGCACCGTAAACAGTCACGCCCGTGAAACATCCGGCGGACGGCCCGTGTTCCCGCGGCGCCGACCGGGCCCGGCGGTCCGGCCCCGGCGGGGGCCCCCGCCCGCGCGGCGCGGGGGCGCGCCCGGCCCCGCGGGCGGGGGGGGAGCGGGGGGA
>NZ_JBHJRC010000322.1:0-9175 GCF_042261735.1 Kitasatospora sp. NPDC056327
CGGCGGGGTCCGCCCCCGGCCGGCCGCCGTCCGCCGTCCGTCAGCCCCGTTCCGGGACCAGGTGCACCGGTCCCGGCCCGGGCAGCAGCTCGCCGAGCACCGACGGAGCGGCCCGCAGCGCGGTCACCCCGGCCTCCCGGACCAGCTCCCCCACGTCGCCCGGCCGGTCCGGATCGGCCAGCACCAGCGCCGCCCCGGTCCGCAGCGGCCAGAGGAACTCCCAGAGCGGCAGCCCCAGCTGGAGCACCCGGTCGCCGGGGCCGAGCCCGTACGCGGCCTGCAGCTCGCGCACCCGGCGGTCCACCTCGCCGTGCGCCGTCCACACCCCCGCCGGCCGGCCGCCGGGACCGTACGCCCGGCAGAGCGGGTGCTGCGGGGTGAGCGCGCGCGGCGGGTCGGTGACCGCCCGGCCGGCCAGCTCGGCGGCGGCCGGCCGCTCGGCGTCCGGCACCCCCTCCCCCAGCACGCAGACCGGGGCCGCGTCGGCCAGCAGCCAGGCCAGCCGGCCCGGCGCGTCGTCCGGGTCCAGCGGCAGGTACGCCGCCCCCGACTTCGCCACCGCCAGCAGCGCCGGCACCAGGTCGGCCGGGCGGGTGAGCGCGAGGCCGACGACCGTACCGGGGCGGGCGCCGCGGTCCGCCAGGCAGCGCGCCATCCGGTTGGCCGCGGCGTTGAGTTCGCGGTAGCTCACCGGCGCCGCGCCGACCGGCAGCAGCGCGGGCGCGTCCGGTGTCCGGGCGGCCTGCGCCTCGACCGGTCCGATCGCCGTGGTGGCCGGCCACCGCGCCGCTCCCGACGGCCGGGCCGCCCCCGTTGCGGACTCCATCAGGACGCGCCCAGCAGCTCGGCCCAGGCCTCGACGGCCGGGCGCTCGGCCAGCTGCAGGAAGGCCACCTCTGCGCCCTCGGAGCGCCAGCGCTCGGCCAGCGCCATCAGCCGCACCGAGTCCAGGCCCCAGTCGGCCAGGTTCTCGTCCAGCGGGATGTCCGCCGGCTCCTCGCCGAGCAGGTCGGCGACCTCGGCGCGGATCCGCTCCACGGTGAAGGCCATGCCCGTCACTTCCCTTCCAGTACGGCGTCGGTGCCGGTGACCACGCCGCAGCGGCCGGCCACCCAGGTGAGCGCGGCACGGTGCTCGTCCGCGCCGAAGTCGGCGACCGCGTCGGCCACCACGAAGGCCCGCACGTCGCGCATCCACGCGTCGCAGGCGGTGGCCTGCACGCCGATGTGCGCGTACACGCCGGTGATCACCAGCTCGTCGCGGCCCTGCTCGCGCAGCAGCTCGTCCAGGTCGGTGCGGACGAACGCGCTGTACTTCCACTTGGTGAGCAGCCGGTCGCCCGCGACCGGGGCGACCTCGTCGGCGATGGCCGCCGCCCGCGGGTCGTCCGGGATGCCCGGGCCCCAGAAGTCCTGCTGCAGACCGCGCTGTTCGGGGCTCTGACCGCCCGGCTGCGCCGAGTAGACGACCGGCACGCCGTGCTCGGCGGCCCAGGCGCGCAGCCGGTTGATGTTGGCGAACAGCTCGGGCAGCGGCGGGGCCGCCGTGTCGAAGGCGTTCAGGAAGTGGTTCTGCAGGTCGTGGACCAGCAGCACGGCCCGGGACGGGTCGACGGTCCAGTCGACCCGGTTCGCCGGCAGGGCGGCGGCGTCGGGCATCGGGTAGGAGGGGATGCGGGGCAGGCCCACGGCGGTGCTTCCTTAGCTGTGTCAGCGAGTCCGGGGAGCTCGCAGGTGTCAGGAGGTGTCAGGAGGTGGGGAGGGAGGCGGCGATGGCGGCGCGCAGGTCCTTCTTGCTGACCTTGCCGATGCCGGTGGCGGGGAACGCGTCGACGAACTCGACCCGGTCCGGCACCTTGAAGTCGGCCAGCCCGCGCCCGCGCACGAAGCGCTTCAGATCGACGGACTTCGGCGGCCGCGCGCGGTGCTCCTCGCGCAGCACCACGTAGGCGCAGGTGCGCTCGCCCAGGTAGGGGTCGGGCATCGAGACCACGGCGGCGTCGTGGACGGCCGGGTGGGCCAGCAGGTGGTTCTCGATCTCCTCGGCGGCGACCTTCTCGCCGCCCCGGTTGATCTGGTCCTTGGCCCGGCCCTCGACCACCAGGTGGCCGGTCCCCGTGCGGCGGACCAGGTCACCGGTGCGGTAGAAGCCGTCCGCGGTGAACGAGTTCGCGTTGTGCTCCGGCGCGTTCCAGTAGCCGCGGATGGTGTACGGCCCCCGGGTGAGCAGGTGGCCGGTCTCGCCGTCGGGCAGGTCGCGGTCCTCGTCGTCGACCACCCGCACCTCGTCGTCCGGGGAGATCGGCCGGCCCTGGGTGGTGACGACGACCTCCTCCGGGTCGTCCAGCCGGGTGTAGTTGACCAGGCCCTCGGCCATCCCGAAGACCTGCTGGAGGGTGCAGCCCAGCACCGGGCGCACCCGGCGGGCCGCCTCCTCGCTGAACTTGGCGCCACCGACCAGCAGGACCTCCAGCGACTCCAGCCCGGTCGCCCCGCCGGCCGCCCGGAGCCGCTCGGCGGCCTCCAGCCAGAGCAGGGCCAGCGGCGGCACCAGGCCGGTGATGGTCACGCCCTCGCGCCCGATCAGCGGGAACGCCGTCTCGGGGCTCGGCTGCGGGCAGAGCACCACCGTGCCGCCCGCGTACAGCGTGCCGAGCGAACCGGGCGAGCTGAGCGGGAAGTTGTGCGCGGCGGGCAGCACCACGAGGTAGACGCTGTGCTCGTCCTGGCCGCAGAGTTCGACCGAGCCGCGCAGCGAGTAGATGTAGTCGTCGTGGGTGCGCGGGATGAGCTTGGGCACCCCGGTGCTGCCGCCGGAGAGCTGCAGGAAGGCGACGTCCTCCGGCCGCGGCTCCGGGCCAGCGCCGGGGACGGGGTCCACCGCGACGCCGGCCAGCGGCGTGTGCTCGCCGGCGTCCCCGCCGGTCACCAGGACGTGCCGCAGCGACGGCGCCCCGGCCTTCACCCGGCTCGCCAGGTCGCGGTAGTCGAAACCGCCCTCGACGGCCGGGATCACGTAGCCGACCGCGCCGGTGAACTCGCAGAAGTAGGAGATCTCGGTGAAGCGGTGCGCGGGCAGCGCGAAGACCGGCAGCGCGCCGATCCGGAACAGCCCGAAGACCACCTCGAAGAACTCGGCGGTGTTGGGGAGCTGGACCACCACGCGGTCGCCCCGGCCGATGCCGAGGGCGCGCAGGCCCGCGGCCGTCCGGTCGGCCCGGCGGTCGAGCTCGGCGTACGTCCAGCGGCGGGTCGGGTCCTCGCCCTCGCCGCCCGCCGGGTCGACGACCGCGATCCGGTCGGGGTGGGCGGCGGCGCGCTCGCGCAGCACCGAGCCGAAGGTCTCGCCGCGCCAGTGACCGGCCGCCCGGTAGCGCTCGGCGAACTCCGCCGGGTACGGGGCGAAGCCGGCCAGCACCTGCTCCATCGGATCGAGCGGTGCGGTCACGTCGGTCTCCCCCGGGGTGGTCAGGTCGCTCACCGCGGCACTCCCGCGGCGTCCAGGAAGGTACGGAACTTGGCGCTGGTCTCCGCGAGTTCGGCCTCCGGCCGGGACTCGGCGACGACACCCGCGCCGGCGAACACCTTCAGGCTCCGCTCGTCGGCCTCGGCGCAGCGCAGGGTGACCACCCACTCGCCGTCGCCGTGCGCGTCGCCCCAGCCGACCATGCCGGCGTACAGGCCGCGGTCGAACGGCTCGATCGCCCGGATCGCCTCGCGGGCCAGCGGCGTCGGGCTGCCGCAGACCGCCGGGGTCGGGTGCAGCGCGACGGCCAGCTCCAGGGCGGAGACCGCCGGGTCGGCCAGCTCGGCGGTGATGGTGGTGGCGAGGTGCCACATCGCGGCGGTGCGCACCAGGGTGGGCCGCTCCGGCACGTCCAGGGTGCGGCAGTAGGGCGCGAGGGCGGCACGGATGGCGTCCACCACGAAGGCGTGCTCGTGCAGGTCCTTCGGCGACTCCAGCAGCGCGGCGGCGCGGCGGACGTCCTCGCCGAGGTCGGCGCTGCGCGGCACCGAGCCGGCCAGCGGGTTGGCGACCACGGAGGTGCCCCGGCGGGAGAGCAGCAGCTCGGGGCTGGCGCCGATGAGGGTGCGGCCGCCGCCGGCCGGGACGCCGAAGGTGTAGCCGCCGGGGTCGCGGCGGGCCAGCCGCTGGAGGATCGCGGGCAGGTCGAGCGGGCGGTCGGCGTGCAGCTCCAGGGTGCGGGCGAGCACCACCTTGCTCAGCTCGCCGGTGTCCCGCAGCCGCCGGACGGCCTCGGCGACACCGGCGCCGTACGCCTCGGGGGCGGGCACCGGGCGGACGTCCCAGTCGATCCGGTCGGCGGCCGGGGCGGGCAGCGCGATCAGCGGGTCGTCCCGCAGCGCGCCGCAGCTGCGCAGCCGGGCGGGGACGGCGAGCTCGGCGCGGCTGTCGTGGTCGAACGCCACCGCGCCCACCACCAGCGGGTGTTCGACGCCGTCGCGGCGGGCCCGGGCGAGGGTGTCGGCGACCCGGTCGGCCAGCGGGCGCCCGTCCTGGGGCACCCGGGCGTGCACGCCCTCGGCGAGCAGCGTGCGGGTCGGGGAGGCGAAGAACGCCTCGTCGGGCGCGGCCCGGTACTGGCCCAGCAGCCCGCTGGCCGCGCCGATGACGGTGTGGTCCGTCCCGGCGGGGGCGTGATGCACCGTGGTCACCTGGATTCTCCCAGTCTGCGAGTGGTCGCCGGGCGCTGCTCGTCGCGGCGGCCGGCGGGTGGTGTGGTTCGGGGCGCGCGCCCCGGTGGGGGTGCGCCGCCCCGGTGGGCCGCGGGTCCCGGGGCGCTGCTCGTCCCGGGTCGCGGCCGGCGGGGCCGTCCGGCTGCCCGGACCGCCGTGGCGTCAGGCGCGCAGGGTGGCGCCGCCGTCCACGTAGAGGTCGTGCATGGTGATGTGGCGGGCGCGGTCGGAGACCAGGAAGGCCACCGCCTCGGCGATGTCGGCGGGCCGGGCGATCCGGCCGAGCGGGATGCCGGTCCGGTAGCCGGCCAGGTCGCCGTCGATGACGCGCCGTTCGGCGGCCGCGGCGTCGTCCTGCCAGAGCGCGCGCTGCATGTCGGTGTCGGTGGAACCGGGCGAGACGATGTTGCAGCGCACCCCGGAGCGGCCGAGCTCCAGGCCGAGACAGCGGGTGAACATGGTGGCCGCCGCCTTGGAGGCCGCGTAGGCGGCCATCCCGGTGCGCGGCACGCCGGCCGCGTTGGAGCCGACGGTGACGATGGCGCCGCCGCCGCGCTCGGCCATCCGCCGCCCGACCGCACGGGAGGTGTGGAAGACCCCGGTGGTGTTGACCGCGAAGGTGTCGGCCCAGTCCTGGTCGCCGAGCTCGACGACCGGTGCGACGCGCAGGATTCCCGCGACGTTCACCAGGATGCCGACCGGGCCCAGTTGGCGTTCGATCAGGTCCACGGTGGACTCGACGGCGGCGGCGTCGGTGACGTCCAGGGTGTAGGGGTGGACGGGGCCGTGCGCGTCCGGACGGCCCGACAGCTCGTCCGCGAGCACGGCCAGCGGACCCGGGTTGCGGTCGGCCGCCGCCACGACGGCGCCGGCGTCGACGAGCGCGCGCGTCACCGCCGCGCCGATGCCCTGTCCGGCCCCCGTGACGAGCGCGACGGTGCCGGCTAGTTCGGACTGCTGCACTGAAAATCCCCTCCGACCAGCAACATTAGGCAAGGCTAACCTAACACAATTGTTCGGGTCCGCCGAGGGGTCGTGCGAGGTCGGACGGCCCCTGCGGGGTCGTCAACTGTGCGGGGCGGGAGTGCGCGGGGCGGATCCGGAACGGACGGGGCGTCCGGCGGGGCGCGCGGCAGAACATCGGGCGGGGCGTCCGACGGCGGCTGCCCGGCGGGCGGCGGGCGGGGGCGGAGGGCCGCCGGACCGGCAAATGTGGACGCAACGTTGCGTCCAGTGTTACCGTCGAATCGAGACGCACCGTTGCGTCCGGTTTCGCGCCCCGGCGGCCCCCGGCCGCCCTTCCCCGGCGCCCGCGTTCCCGCGCCCCCGGTGCCCTTGCGCACCTCCCGACGTCCTCCCCGAGGAGCCACCGTGTCCTCCGCCCCACCCCGCCGCCAAGGCGGCCGGCTCGCCCCGGCCGCCGTCGCCCTCGCCTTCTGGGTCACCATGGCCGGCACCACGGTCCCCACCCCGCTCTACCCGCTCTACCAGCAGGCCTTCGGCTTCTCGACCTTCACCGTCACGGTGGTCTTCGCCCTCTACGCGCTCGGCGTCGTGGCCGGACTCCTCGCCCTCGGCCGGCTCTCCGACCAGATCGGCCGGCGGCCCGTCCTGATCGCCGCCCTGCTGCTCGCCGCCGCGGCGGCCGGCCTCTTCGAGGCCGCCGACTCGCTGCCCTGGCTGCTCGCCGCCCGCGTCCTGTCCGGCTTCGGCGCCGCCCTGGTCACCGGCTCCGCCACCGCCGCCCTGCTCGACCTCGCCCCGCCGGAGCACCGGCTGCGCGCCCAGACCGTGGCGCTCGGCGCCAACATGGGCGGCCTGGCCGGCGGCACCCTGTTCGCCGGCCTCCTCGCCGAGTGGGCCGGCTCGCCGCTGCGACTGCCGTGGACGGTCACGCTCGTGCTCACCGGCGTCGCCCTGCTGGGCCTGCTCGCCGTCCCCGAGACGGTGCCCGCCGAGGTCCGGGCCGGCTCCCGGTTCCGGCTGCGCCTCCAGCCGCTGCACGTCCCGCCCGCGATCCGCCCCGCCTTCCTGCGCGCCGCCCTCGCCGGCGGCGCCGGCTTCGCCGTCACCGGCGTGCTGACGGCGGTCAGCGGCCTCTTCCTGGCCACCGTGCTGGGCCTGCACCACCACGCGCTCACCGGCCTGGTCGTCGCACTGGCCTTCCTCTCCATCGCCGTCGGACAGCTCCTCGTCCGCGTCCTGCCGCCGTCCCGCGCGCTGCCGCTGGCCTGCGCCGGCCTGGTGCTGTCCGCCGCGCTGGTCATCGGCGCGCTGCTCGGCGGGACGCTGCCGCCGCTGCTGCTCGGCGCCTGCGTCAACGGCCTCGCCACCGGCACCGCGATCGGCACCGGTCTCGGCACCATCAACGGCGGGGTGGCCCCGCAGCAGCGCGGCGAGACGGTCTCCGCCTTCTTCGCGGTGCTGTTCACCATGCTCTCGCTCCCGGTGATCGGCGTGGGCGTGCTCATCCGCGCCACCGACCTGCGCACCGGCGGGGTCGTCTTCAGCGCCGCCGTCGCCCTCCTCGCCCTGGTGATCGCGGCCGGCCTGGTGCGCCGCCCCTCCGCGCCCGGACGGACGGCGGCCCCGCGCCCCGAGGAGGCGTGAGAGGATGGCCGCACCCGTCGCCACCGGCCCGCAGCCGCCCCCGCACAAGGACCAGGACACCATCGCCGCCCAGCCCCGCCCCGCCACCGGACGCCGCACCGCCGCACAGGCCGCCGCGACCGCTCCGGGCAGCACCGGCGGCGGCAGCGGCCGCCGCAGCGAGGCCGCACGGCTGGCGGTCCTGAACGCCGCCGACGACCTCCTGGTGGAGCAGGGCTTCGAGGGCCTCACCATCGAGGGCATCGCCGCCGCCGCCGGGGTCGCCAAGCAGACCATCTACCGGTGGTGGAAGTCCAAGGTCGACATCCTCTACGACAACCTCGTCCTGGACGCCGCCACCGCCCTGGCCTGGCCCGCCGGGACCCCCGCCGACCCGGCCGACCTGCGCGCCTACGTGCACCGGTTCGCCTCCTTCCTCGGCGGCGATCCGGCCGGCCAGGTGCTCCAGGCGCTCCTCGGGCACGCCCAGCTGGACACCCGGACCGCCGAGCTGCTGCACGACGGCTTCCTCGACCCGCTGCGCGCCCGCGACGTCGAGCACACCCGGGCCTGCCTCGGGCTCCCCGCCGGCGACCACGGCACCGACGCGGCCGCCGTCCTGCTCGACGCCCTGCTCGCCCCGCTCTACCACCGCGCCCTGGTGCTGCGCCGCCCGCTCGACGCCGCGTTCGTCGACGCGCTGCTCGACCAGCACCTGCCGCGCTGACCGCACCCGCACCCTTCACCCTTCGCACTTCACCGACCGCGCAGCCGCCGGCCCGTGTTCACCCCGGGCCAGGTCCGGCGCGCCCCGGATCCCCGAGGAGTCACCGTGTTCCGTCGCCCCCGGCCGACCCACGACGCCCAGGTCATCGCCGTCACCCCGCTCACCCCCGCCCTCGTCCGGCTCACCTTCCACGGCCCCACCCTGGACGCGCTCGGCGTCGAACACCCCACCCAATGGGTCAAGTTGGGCGTCCCCGAGGGCCACTCCCGCGCCTACACCGTCCGCCACCTGCGCCCGGCCGAGCGGGAGGTCGACATCGACGTGGTGCTGCACGGCAACGGCCCGCTCTCCCGCTGGGCGGAGGTCGTCCGCCCCGGCGACGCGGCCGTGCTGGCCGGCCCGCGCGGCCGCCGCCCGTCCTTCGAGGACGCCGGACACGCGCTGCTCGGCGCCGACGAGAGCGCCCTGCCCGCCGCACTGACCATCCTGGAGGAACTCCCGGCGCACATCCCGGCCACCCTGTTCGTCGAGGTCGGCGACGCCACCGGCGCCGGCCTGCCGCTCCCCGCCCGGGACGGCCTCGGCGTCCACTGGCTGACCCGCGACCCGGCCCTGCCGAAGGGCGGGACGCTCGCGGACGCCCTGCTCGCCGCCGACGTGCCGTCCGGCACCACGGCCTGGCTGGCCGGCGAGGCGCACTCCGTCGCGACCGTCCGCCGCCACCTGTTGACCGACTGGGCGCTGCCCCGCGAGCGCGTCCACAGCAAGGGCTACTGGAAGCAGGGCGAGGCCGACCACAAGGAATGACGCCCCCTCAGTCCCCCTGTGCCCGGCGGGCCCCGGAGACCGCCTCGGTGTACGGCTCGGTGTACGGCTCGGTGGTCGGGTCACCCTCCGCCACACCCGGCGCGGCCGGCACCGCGCGGCCGGCGGCGAGCGCGCCGGGCAGTTCGCGCCCGTCGGCGGCGGCCGTCCCGACCTCCGGGAACATCCCGTCCGGCTCCGCCGCCCGGACCAGGGTGGCGAGCATCCGGCGGCCCTCGTGGGTGAACTCGTCGTTCCGGCACCGCTTCTCGAAGACCGGCCGGGCCTCGTGGCCGGGGCCGCGCACGATCGCGTGCGCGGCCCCGGCCTCGGCCGCCCAGGGCCCGGGCGCCGGCGT
>NZ_JBHJRC010000323.1:0-9154 GCF_042261735.1 Kitasatospora sp. NPDC056327
GTTTGCCGGCGGGCGGGGGTGGGGGCGCCCCCCTATCGTGGGGGGGCCTCCAGCACGGTCCCGCGATCCGGCCCGTCCGCGCATCGAACTCCTCCTGCCGATCGACGAGTTCGGCGCCGTGCCCCATCACCGCCGCCTGTTCTCCTGCCCTCGCCTATCGATGATCAGCGGTGGCCGCACGCTCCGCGCCGGAGGTCCTGCCGTGCTTCGGAATCCCGGTGCGAGTGGCACGAGAACGCCGCTACTGTCAGGCGCTATGCGACTTCTCGTACTTGGCGGCACCTCATTCGTCGGCCGGGCGATCGTTGACGACGCGCTGCGTCAGGGTGCCGAGGTGACCCTGTTCGGCCGGGGCAGAACCGGCACCGACCTGTTCCCGGGCGTGCCCCGGCTGATCGGGGACCGGGACACCGGGGACTACGCGGCGTTGCAGGGCGGCAGCTGGGACGCCGTCGTGGATGTCAGCGGGTATGTGCCGCGCCACGTCGAACAGTCGATGGGGGCACTCGGCGACCGGGTCGGCCGCTACCTGTTCATCTCCAGCCAAGCCGTCTACGTGCGCTCAGGTGTGGGGCCGGGCTCGGACGAGGACGCACCCCGCCGCCCGCCGGTCCGCGACACCGAGGAGCTCGACGAGGACACCTACGGGCCGTGCAAGGTGGCCTGCGAGGACGACGTGGTGGCCCGGTACGGCTCACGGGCGACGATCGTGCGACTGGGGAAGGTCGCCGGGCCGCACGACGTCCAGGACGGACTCGTGTACTGGGTTCGCCGGGCCGCGCGCGGCGGCAGGGTGGCCCTGCCGAGTAGCCCCGAACAGCCCGTCCAGGTGATCGACTCCCGCGACGCGGCCCGCCTCGTACTGCGGCTGCTGCTCGACGGCAGGCCCGGTGCGTTCAACGCCGTGGGTCCGGCCGAACCGACCACGATGGCCGAGTTGATCACCACCTGCGCCCAGGTGGCGGGCAGCCGGGTCGAGATCGTTCCCGTGTCGCCCGAAGCGGTGCCACCGTTCTTTCCGCTGACCCACCCCGAACCGATGTGGCCGACCCAGCAGCGAAGCCCCGCACGCGCCCGCGCCGCCGGCCTGCCCGCGACCCCGTTGGCCGTGACCGTCGCCGACGTGCTGGCCTGGGACCGCGAGCGTGGCGAACCACCGCTCCGGCACGCGCTGTCCCCGACGGAGGAGGAAGAGCTGCTTGCCCCGAAGGACACCTCAGTGACACGGAACCGGACGGCGCACGGTCGCTGACAGTCGGCGACCGGCAGCCTCTGTCAGCCCGTACACGCCGGAGTGTGGGACTCCCGGGCCTCACCCCGGAACACCTGTTCGGCGTGCCACTGCCGGTGCCGGCCCGCGACCGGAGGAACCCCCGCCTGCGGGCCGATGACCGGCCGGCCGGCCAGGGCGAGGACATGCTGCCTGCTGGCCTCGCTGCGCCCGACGAAGCGCTGCGAGACGAGTATGCGGCGACCCTCGCCCAGGCCCAGGACACCCTTGTCGAAGAGCTTGTGGTGCAGCGAGCACAGGCACAGGCCGTTGTCGACCTCGTCCGGCCCGTCGTACGACCACCAGCGCACGTGCGCCGCCTCCAAGCCGACCGTGCTCGCGCCCAGCATCCCGTCGTAGCCGCAGAAGGCGCACTGGAACTCGTACGCGGTCAGGACGAGTTCGCGCATCCGCCGGTCCCGCTGCCGTCGTGCCGCCCGCTCCCTCCCGCCGGGGCCGCCGCTCACGCCGCCCGCGGCCTCGACCGGGTCCAGGTCGAGGCCGACCGCTTCGCACAGGTCGGCGTGCAGTGACGGCGGGAAGTGGAAGTCGAGCAGCACCCGCACCAGACGGCCCATGAGCGCCGGCTCCCTCTGCAGAGCCGCCCGCAGCCCGGGCGCGAGCCGTCCGGTCGCGCCGCTGGAACGCAGGACCCGCACGCCGCTTCCCGGGCTCCCGAGCCCCTGGTCGGTCCCGACCTCCCAGACGCCGTCACTGACCAGATGATGGAACGGGTACGCCGGGGTGGTCGCACGGGACGGCCCGTACTCTTCGAGCAGCCGCTTCAGCTCCTCCTCGACGGCGCTGTAGCGCAGTCCGCCGTCGGCATCACGCTGGAAGCTGCCCAGCGCGTACAGCAGCAGCAACGGTTTGTGCGGCGCCCGGACGCCGCCGTTCGTCCACCGTCTCAGCTTCGCCACCCGCTCCAGCCAGTCCATGGCCGCCCAGCGTATTCCGGGACACGGACACCACCTGAGCCCCCACCCCCGGCAGAGCCCCTGTCCCGGCGACGCCCTCGGACACACAGGGGTCCGGAAACCTCCCGAGGATGCCCGGCCGACCCCGCCTCTCCGGCGAAGATCACCGATGCACACACCGACTCCACCGGGAGCCAGAAGATTCGTCGTCCCGCGGCGCGGAGGGCGGCGCACGCGGATTCGGCTGGACCCGACAAGGCTTCGCGACCTGCGGCTCAGGTCGGGACGATGCGGGCGGCGCGGCGGGCGAGGTCGGCGGCGCCGGGGATTCCACGGCGGGCGTAGGCGGTGAGGGTGGAGCGCATGGTGTGCATGTCGTTGCGGTTGCGCTTGGAGTCGAGGCCGTCCATGAGGTCCAGGCTCTTGGACCAGAGACTGACGGCCTCCTCGGCGCGGTGCTGGGCGGCGACGGACTTGGCGATGTTGGCGAGGGTCGTGGCGCGCATGCGGTGGTAGGTGCCGGGGGTGCGGTTGCGCAGGGCGGCGCGGTAGTGGCGTTCGGCCGCGGTGTGGTCATTCATCGCGGTGAGGGTGCGGCCGGTGTGGGAGGCGATGGTGGCGGCGGGCGGGCCGGCCGCGGCGGCGTAGGTGGGGATCGAATCGTCGGTGGCGAGCAGGGCGTCCTCGGCGGCGAGGATGAGTTCGGCGGCGCGCGGACCGTTGCCGGTGGCGCCGTGGGCGCGGGCGGCGGTCACCAGCAGCAGGGCCTCCGTACGTCGGTCCGTCTTCCCGCGGGCGCGGGCGAGGGCGGCTTCGGCGAGGTCGACGCAGCCGCGGGTGTGACCGAGGTCGAGGGCCTGGTGGGCGAGGGCGCGCATGGCCCAGGCGGCATGGCCGGCGGGGTCGGACTCGCAGGCGAACTGGTGGGCGAGCAGGTAGACCCGTTGGGCGGCTCCTTCGCGGCCGGCGTCGTGGAGCTTCCAGCCGATCAGGTTGGCCAGTTCGGAGGCGGCCCCGAAGGCTGCGGCGCGGGCGCCGGCGGTGGTGAAGGTGCCCTTGAGCATCGGGGTGACGACGTCGGTGAGGTAGGACGTGACGGCGATGAGCCCGTGGCCGCCGCCGAGGCGTTCGTCGGTGGCGCGGAACATCTCCGTGAACTGCCGGACGGTGGCGATCTCGTGGGCTCCGATGCGGCGGCCGGCGGCCAGGGAGCGCAGCAGGGCGGAGGCGCTGTGGTGGTCGTAGGCGAGGGGCAGGTCGACGGCGGCCGTGGAGAAGGTGAGGGCGAGCAGGTCGCGGCGACGGAGCATGATGAGCCTTCCGAGGTCGGCTGCGGTGGCCAGGGGATCGACGGCCATCGGTCCGCGGGGCGGTGTGCCCTCGACGGGGTCGCGACCTAGAGCGATCTCGGCGACGGTGACGGTGCGGTTGAGCTTCCGGCTGAGGGCTTCGGCGATGTAGGCCGGGGTGCGGCCGACCGGTAGGGCGCCGGCGGCGACCCACTGGTGCACGGCGGCCTTGGAGGTGCGCAGTGTGTCGCCGGATTCGGCCGCGACGGTCCGGACCTCCTTGGCGAGGGCTTCATACGTACACCCCGCTTCTGCGATGACGGCTGCAAGGTGTCTGTTTGGCTGCTTCTGTTGGGTCAATTCGGTCTCCGTGCCATCGTCGGCGAAGCGATCATGAACGGGATTGACCAGGTGAGCGGAGCAGACCGTACCGCCTGCCGACATCCGGGCGGTTCACTTGAGCCACCACTTGATCCCTCAAGAGGAGGCTAGCGTCTCATGTTTGACATGCCATCAGGGCATGCGACGAAGGAGCTGAAGGCCGCTACCGTGCTGGTGACCGGCGGTGGCGGCCTGGTCGGCAGCCGGATCGTCGCCCAGCTCTCCCGGGCCGGTGCCCGCCCGGTCGTGCTGGACCGGTTCGACGCCTACCCGCACCCGGTGCGCGACCGGTTCGAGGTGGACCGCAACGCCGCCGAGGTCGTGCTCGGTGACGTGCGGGAGCGGGCCACCGTCCAGTGGCTCGTCTCCCGGGCCGACTTCGTGATCCACGCCGCCGCCTACGCCGATGTCGCCGCCTGCACCCGGCGGCCGGAGGTCGCGTTCGCTGCGAACGTGCACGGCACCCAGAACGTCCTGGACGCGGTCACCGGATCGGCGGTGAAGCGTCTGGTGTTCGTCTCCTCCGCCTCGGTCTACGGGGACGGCGCGCCCGGCACCGTGCCGCGGTTCTCCGAGGACCGGCCGCCGGCGCCGATCTCCGTCTACGCCAACGCGAAGGTGTGGGGCGAGCACCAGGTGCGGCTGATGCTCGCCGGGAGCGGGACCGAGCACACGGTCTTGCGGTACTTCTCGGTGTACGGCGAGCCGCAGGTGCCCAAGCCGGGGTCACACTCGTGGATGGTGCCGTGGATGGCCATGTCCGCGCAGGCGGGCCGGCCGCTGCGACTCAACGGCGGCGGCGCGCAGGTGCGGGACATGGTGCACGTGGACGATGTCGCCCGCGCCACGATCCTCGCGTTGGTGGCCGACGGCGCGGCCGGCCGGACAATCAACGTCGGTACCGGCGTGCCCACTTCGGTGCGGGAGATCGCCGGGCTGATCGCCGCCCACTTCCCGGGCGCGCGGCTCGTGGAGACGCCGATGCCCGAGGGCGACCCGCGTGGCGGCTGTGCCGACACACGGCGCGCGGCCGATCTGCTCGGCTGGCACCCGACGATTGCGCTCCCCGAGGGCGTCGACCGCTACGTGGCCTGGCTCAAGGCGACCCCCGGCGTCGTCCCGCACTGGTTCACCTCCCCTACTGCCTCCACCGCCTCGGCCGACGTGGCCGCGTGACGAGAATCGACGCGGCCGCGCTCAAGCCGGACCCGGCGAAGGCGGCCGAGGCCATCACCGGCCGGACCCGGACGATCGTGGTGATGCACTACGGCGGCCGGCCGTGCGACCTTGCCGCGTTCCGCAAGCTCGCCGACGATCACGGCCTGCTGCTGATCGGGGACGCCGCCCCCGCCCTGCACGATGCCCGACATCACCGCCGCCGTCGGCCTCTGCCAGTGGCACAGGCTGCCCGCCTTCACCGAGGCCCGGGTCCGGATCGCCGCCGCTTACGACCGGGAACTGGCCGGCCTGCCGGGCCTGCACCTGCCGGCCGTCGAGGCCGGCGTCGGGCACGGCCGCTTCCTCTGCCCGATCCTGATCGACCCGGCCCCCGACCGCTCCCGGGGCTCGGTGGCCGAGGCGCTGCGCGAGGTGCACGGGATCGGCACGAGCGTGCACTTCCAGCCCGTGCACCGACTCGCCTCGTACCGGCACATCGAGTGCCGCCTGCCCGTGACCGGGCGCGCCGCCGCCCGACAACTGTCCCTGCCCTGCTACCCGGCGATGACCGCCGACGACGTCCAGCGCGTCGTCGGCGCCCTGCACGCCCTCCGGCCCTGACCCGGCGCCGGGCCGGCCGTCAGAACACCGGCGGCCGGCCCAGCTGGGCCATCCGCCGCACCGTGCTCCACCGCATCGGCCGCCGCGGCGGGCACGGCACCCGCACACCCTCGAAGAACCCGCCCCACCACGCCTTCAGCCCCTCCAGCGGGGGTCGGCGCAGCAGGGTGTAGGCGATCCAGGAGGTGAGGTAGACGGGGACAAGCGGGGCGGGCAGGTGTCGCTTCGCGAGCCAGACGCGGTTGCGGGCGGTCATACGGTAGTAGGCGGCGTGGCGGGCGGGGTCGGTGCGGGGATGCTGGAGGACCAGGTCGGCGCGGTAGTCGATGTCCCAGCCGGCGTCGAGGGCGCGCCAGGCGAAGTCGGTCTCCTCGTGGGCGTAGAAGAACGGGGCGGGGAACAGGCCGACCTGGTCGATGACGCTCATGCGGATGGCGTGGCCGCCGCCGAGGAAGGTGGTGACCGGGCCGGACTGCATCGGGTCACTGGCACCGAGACGGGGGACGTGGCGGCGCTGGGTGAACCCGGTCTCGTCGGCGATCCGGAAGGACACGATGCCCAGGCGCGGATCCTTTTCGAAGGCCTCGCGGATCAGGCGGAAGGTGTCGGTCCTGGGGAGCAGGCCGTCGTCGTCCAGCACCACCAGTACGTCGGTGCCGCCGAGTTCGCGCAGCCGCTCGACGCCGGCGTTGCGCCCGCCCGGGATGCCGAGGTTCTCCGGCAACTCGACCGCGTCCACCCAGCTGGGCAGCGCGGGCAGTTCGGCACCCTGGCCGAGGACGACGGTCCGCGCCCCGCTGTCGCTGCCCTCCTGGGCCTCGACGGAGTCCAGCAGCGCGCGCAGCTCCGCCGGCCTGTTGCCCATCGTCAGCACCACCACGCCCAGCGTGACGCCCATCGAACCGACTCCACTTCCAGGGAACTTCATGACCACATCGACACCCCGACCCGAGCCGGGCCGGACGCTGCGGGAGCTGGCCGGGGCCGGGCGGCTCGCGGGCCACCAGGTGATGGACCGGCCGACGCTGGACTGGGTCGCCCGCAACCGGCCCGCCGGCGCGCGTGTCCCGGCCAGCCTGCCACACCGTCCGGTCCCGCTGGTACCGGACGCCGCGTGGTTCGCCCGCAGGAGAACGGCGTCCTCGATCCACGGCGTCCTGCACGGAGCTCGCGTGGCCGCCCTCCTTCAACTGCTCGCCCACCACCACCGCGTCGATGCCACCCGTGCGCGCGCGCTGGCCGCCGCCGCGGCCTGCCACGACTGCCGGCGCCTGGACGACCGCGCCGACCCCGGGCACGGCCGGCGCGCCGCCGACTGGCTGACCGCTCACGGCCACCTGGTGACCGTCGCTCCGGGTACGCCGCCCGCCCCGGAGGCGATCACCGCCGTCGCTCTCCATGAAGTCCCCCACGAGGCCTTCACCGGCGCCGAGGCCGAGGCGTACCGGCGGCACCGACTCGCGGTGGACCTCCTCAAGGCCGCCGACGCCCTCGACCGCTACCGCCTGCCCCTCGCCCGCTGGTGGCCCGACCTCCGCCGCCTGCGCCTGCCGGTGCCCGGCTGGGCGCCCCCGCTCGCCCACGACCTGGTGGTGCGCAGCGAGCGCGCCCGGCTTGACGGCGCCACCGACGCCCAGGCGATCGAAATCGCCCTCCACGCCGTCCTGCCCGAGTAGGAGAGGAACCCGATGGACTCCGACTGGGACCACGCCCACACCACCGCCCCGGCCGACAACCAGGCCCCGCGCGGCCTGGCCGAGAGCGACGCCGACTGGCGCCGACGCCTCGAACAGACCCCCAACGGTCATCTCTTGCGTGACAACGCCATGCTTCGCTCCCTCGCCTCCGGCGCGCCGGTCCACCTGCTGCACCTGACCCGCTCACTGGACGCCGTCCGGTCCAGCGGCCAGCTCCTCGCCTCCACCGGCTGCCTGGTCGGCGCCGTATACGGCTCCCCCCTCACCCCGGAGCCCGGGAGCGCGCTGCGCCCGCACAACCTCGGCAGCCACCTGCTGGCCAGCCGCGACACGCTCGACAGCCGCCGCGGCAGCATCCCCCTGGTCATCGAGATCGTCCCGGATCGCCCGGCGCCCGCCGTCGGCCTGGACTACCTGCGCCTGGGTCCCGTCCATCTCCGGGCATACGAGGCGCAGCGGCACGTCCTGACCCCGGCGGAGCACGAGCGGGTTGTGCGCTCGGTCACCGATCGGGTGCATGTCGCCGGTCCGTTCCTGGACACCCTCCTGTACAACGCCGGCGGGCGGCCGAGTGCGGACCGGCCGTTCGTCGACGCCCTCGCGGCGGCGGTTCCGGTTCTCCCCTACCTCGGATACCTGTACTTCGAGACCGTCGCCGAGTACCTGATGCTCCACTCCAGCAGCGCGGCGACGAAGGAGTGCGCCGCCCGGGGGGAGATGAACAACCACCTCTACAAGGACCTGGCGTTCAGCGCCGTCAACGGCATGGACACCCTGTTCGACCTCGGCCGCTTCCACCCCGGCCACGGCCGACTGTTGGACCTCCTCGGCCGGATCGAACCCACGCTGGCCCCCGGGGCGGCCGCCTACGTTCGGCGGCGCGTGTCCCACACCTTCGCCGCCGCCTGCCTCGCGCACGACCAGGACACCACGACCGTCAGGTTCCGCCGGGCCGGGCGGGGCGAGCTCGCCGCCGTGCCGCCCGGCCTGCTCGGTCAGTTGCTGTTCCGCGAGGTGAGGATCCTGGAGCGGTACCCGCAGCTGTACCACGTCTTCGAGCAGGCCAAGGCGATGGAGGCGTGGGCGTACTGGAACGCCCGGGGCGTTGTGACGCCGTTCAACGACGCCTGCGGTCCCAAGGGGGAGGTCGGCCTCAACCCCGCCGCCCCCGGGGCCCGCGTCACGGTCTGGACGGCCGAGACCTGCGAGCGGGGCCTCCTGCATCCGCTCGAACAGATCGACGCCGCACCGGCCCCACGGCTCGTACCGTGGCTGGTCGCCCCACTGCGTGACAGGACGGAGGAACAGCGCTGGAACAACCGATCGACGGTACCGTCATGAGGGACGCCCGGCTGATCGTGCTCCGCTGCGACTCCGCCTCGGGCAAGTCCGGCACCGCGTGGCACGTCCAGGCCATGGCCGATGAACGGCCGGCGATCATCTCCCGGGACACCGTCCGGACCAGCATCCTCGCCGAAGCCGATGTCCACGACGGCGGCACCATCACACCCCTTTGGCCGGGGTTCTGCAGACCGCCCGGCGACTCTGCGCGAGGTCAGCATCCGGTCGGCGTCGATCCGAGCGAACCTTGCGGCAGAGCACGAACCTGAACAGTCCGGCACTCCTGGCTCTCCAGGTGATCGCAGAGCAAGCATCGAGCGCCCGTGCCAGAGCCCTCAGCCGCCCACGGAACCCGGGCCGCAGCGGTGGAAGAAGGTGCCCGGCGGGTCAGCGCTCGCGGCCGCGGGCCTTCAGGGGGAGTGCGGGGAGTTCGGGGGCGTGGAGGCGGGGGCCGTCGTAGCCGTGGACCTCGCCGAAGCG
>NZ_JBHJRC010000324.1:0-9108 GCF_042261735.1 Kitasatospora sp. NPDC056327
GCCGCTTCAACCCCAAGGGCGCCACCGAACAGGAGACCGTCGACCTCTTCCACGGCATCTACGCCGACGGCCTCGAAGCCCTGGAGAAGACCCTCACCGCCTGACCGGCACCGCACGAACCCGCACACCCGAAGGGCCCGCTCCGACCGGCGGGCCCTTCGGGATGCGGTCCCCTCCCTGCACCGCGACCCCGCAGGCGCCGACGAAGCGCCGCCGATCAGCGAGGCGGCAGGGGGCCGCGGCCGACGCGGCCGGGAAGGCAGTGGCGCGTCGACCCCGGCGGAGCGGCCGGTGCCGTCGCGGTCCCGCCGGCCACGACGGCGGCGCCGTTGCCGTCCGTCATGCCGTCGCCTCCGCCCGGGCGGCCGAGCGGGACAGGCGGAGCTCGGGGTCGGTGACGCTGCCGGTGCGCAGCAGCCCGATGTCGTCGTGGTAGTCCACCGGGGAGAGCCACGGCCTGCGGTCCCCCTGCCGGGGCAGCGCGTCGACGGCGCGCCGGACGTACCCGGCGCCGAAGTCCAGGAACGGGCGGGTCGGCATCCCCGGGTCGGCGGGCTCGGGCCGGCAGGTGTCGTACCCGTGGGCGTCCAGATGGGCCAGCAGCCGGCAGAAGTGCTCGCAGAGCAGGCCGACCTTCAGCGTCCAGGAGGAGTTGGTGTAGCCGATCGCGAAGGCGAAGTTCGGGACGCCCGAGAGCATCATGCCCTTGTAGGCGACGGTGTCCGCCGGGCGCACCTCCCGGCCGTCGACGGTGAGCGGGAAGCCGCCGAACGCCTGCACGTTCAGCCCGGTGGCGGTGACGACGATGTCCGCCGGCAGTTCCCGGCCGGACTCCAGCAGGACTCCGCGCTCGGTGAAGGTGGCGATCCGGTCGGTGGCCACCGAGGCCCGGCCCTCGCGGATCGCCCGGAAGAGGTCGCCGTCGGGGACGGCGCACAGCCGCTGGTCCCACGGGTCGTACGGCGGGTTGAAGTGCACGTCGACGGGGTAGCCGGGGGGCAGTTGCCGGGTGTTGGCCCAGCGGATCAGGCGGCGTGCCGTCTTCGGGTGCTTCCGGCAGAAGCTCCAGATCACGCGCTGCCGGGCGACGTTCCTGCGCCGGGTCAGCGCGTAGCCGCGCCGTGGGCCGAGAACCTTCTTCAGCACGTTGGCGACCGGGTCCTTGCGCGACACCGGCATGACGTACGTCGGCGTGCGCTGCAGCATGGTCACGTGCCCGGCGGTGGCCGCCATCGCCGGGACCACGGTGACGGCGGTCGCGCCGCTGCCGATGACCACCACGCGCTTGCCCGCGTAGTCCAGCCGCTCCGGCCAGTGCTGCGGGTGGACGATCGTGCCCGCGAAGCGCTCGCGGCCCTCGAAGTGCGGGGTGAAGCCCTCGTCGTAGCGGTAGTAGCCGCCCGCGCCGAACAGCCAGCCGCAGGTCAGCGTGGTGCGCTCGCCGGTGCCGGTGCGCTCGGCCTCGACGGTCCAGCGCGCCCGGTCGCTCGACCAGGACGCGGCGGTCACCCTGTGGTGGTAACGGATGTGGGCGTCCAGGCCGTTCTCGGTGGCCGCCTGGCGCAGGTAGGCCAGGATCCGGGGTGCGTCGGCGATGGACTGCTCGTCGCGCCAGGGCTTGAACTCGTACCCGAAGGTGTGCAGGTCCGAGTCCGAGCGGATGCCCGGGTAGCGGAAGAGGTCCCAGGTCCCGCCGGAGGCCTCGCGCGCCTCCAGGATCGCGAAGCTCTTCGCCGGCAGTTCGGTCTTCAGGTACCGCGCGGCGCCGATGCCCGAGATCCCGGCGCCGACGACGAGGACGTCGAGGTGCTCGATGCGGCGGGGGTGCTGCGGGTGACCGGGGCCCTGCGCGGCGGCCCCGGCGGGGGACGAGGACACGGGCGGCTCCGGAGGGTGTCGGGGGTGAGGTGGTTCCATGGTGCTGGCCGACGCCGGACGGCGACAACGTGCTGTGCACCACGGTGATCGTTCCGGGTGGCGAGGTGCACTGCTGCGACGCGGCGCCGACCGTGGCTGCCACGATCCCACGACCGCCCGGACCGCCGGTGGTCCGGGCGGTCGGGCGCGGGGTCCGGCCGGGCGAACGGTCACGCGCTCCGGTGGCCGAGCGATTCCAGCACCGCCGACACGTTCTGGTACTCGCGCCAGTGCACGACACGGCCGTCCCGTGCCCTGAGCACGACGAGGGCGGCGGCCGAGGAGCGCCGGCCGGTGGTCGTCAGCACCCCGGTGACCTCGTACTCGGCGACGATGACCTCGGGATCGGCGGTCCGGTGGACGGCGAGGACGTCGAAGCCCTCGAACCGGACGGGCAGGGCCTCCCGGGTGGCGATGGAGAAGGCGATGAACGCCGCCCGGCCGTCGAAGCGGCGCGGGGCGCCGGGGGGTGCCAGGGGCAGCTCGACCACGATGTCCGCGGCGCAGAGGTCCTCGGTGAGGCCGACGCCGCCGGCGAGCACATTGGCCCGGAAGCGGTCGAAGATCTCCTGCGGACCGGGGACCGCGGGCCGGGCGAGGTCGGACATGGCAGATCCTCCCGGAGAGCCGGCCGCCGGCGTGGTCGCCGCTCGAAGAAGCTATGAGCCGTCACCCACCCTGTCAACGGGGGCTGTCGAGCCGAGTGCACCGAGCGTGCCGACCCCGGGGCCGTGGGGGCGCCACCGAAAGGCCCGGCGGCCGGGGGCGTTCCCCGGGCCTTTCGGAGGAACGCCCCCGATACGGACCGCTCGCCGTTCGGCCCCGGCCGGTGAACGTCCCGGGAATCGGACCGGGCCGCCGGGGCCGGGCGTACTCACCGGTATCGGCCGAACCGCTCCCCGGGGCCGCCGGAGAACACGGCCGGGACGGTTCCGGGGAATACCGGAACCGTCCCGGATTGTGGACGCCAGGCCCTGTGGGCAGGGATCAGCAGAGGTGCCAGGGGCCCCAGCCGTCGGTCATGGTGCGGCACCAGAACTGGTAGTCACCGCTCCAGGCGCCGACGCTCGACGGGTTCGGCCAGGCCACCCCGTACTTCAGGTCGAGTCCACTGCCGCCGAGGCTCGTCCAGGGGGCCCAGGAGCCGCCGGCCGTGGTCTGCGCGGAGGTCCAGACCGCCCGGTCGGTCCCCAGTCCGGTGACCTCCCTGCGGCCGTCCGCCCACGTCACGATCGTGGTCTGGCTGCCGCACAGGAGCACCCGGGAGGGCGCGCCGTAGGAGAACGTGGCGGTACAGCCGCTCACTCCGTCGTAGTAGCCCGGCGCGGCCCCCACCTCGATGTCCACGTAGTGGCTGCCCGTGGCGTTCGCCGGAGCGGCGAGGCCGAACATTCCGCCGACGACCGCGAAAAGGAGAGCGATCAGACGTACCTTCGTCTTCAAGTTTCCACCCGTCCGTTGATCCCGGGGAATCTCCGCCGGGAAATCCGGATTCTGCCAGAGGGCCACCGTTCTCCCGTACCCCCGGGGAGGTACTTTCGCAATCCCTTTTCGATGAATTCCGGACAGCACCCAAAGTGCGGAATTGATCCGAAACCCCGGCAGATCACCCGGCTTCGCCGGGACTTCCCGCCCGAAAACGGAATGGTGTGCCGGGTCGGATTCGCGCCAAGCCCCCGGAGAAGGGCTCCGCCCACCCGTCCGGTTCCCGGAGCACCGGCCCCGCCGGTCGGCCGGTCGGAGGCCGGGTGCTTCTCACAGGGGGCCGGGCCGCGCGCGGACGACCGGCGGCGGAGCGCCCTCAGCGGCTGCGCCAGGGGCGGACGAAGTCGCGCAGGGCCGCGACCGCGGCGGGAGCGAGGACCCTGTCGCCGACGGGCGTGCCCGCGGGGTGGAGGAGGTGGTCCACACCGGGCAGGACCCGCAGCCCGGGGCCGGTGACCCTCGCCGCCGCCAGGCCCGCGAGCAGCGGGGGCGTCGTGGCGCAGGGGACATTGGCGTCCTCGGTGCCGCAGGTGACAGTCACCCGGGTGCCCGGGGCGGTCCGGCGGGCCGCCACCTGCGGGTCGACGGCGTCGTGGGTGCGGGTGTACCGGGCGTTCAGCGGGCCGAACACCGCCTCCAGCACGGCGGCGACGGGTGCGACGATCCCCCCGGTGTCGACGGGGCGCCCCGCACGGAAGTCCCCGACCGCGCGGGCGACGCCGTCCTTGCTGTCCCGGGCCTGCTCCGCGGTGAGCACGCCGTCGGCGGCGGCCCGGTCGATCCGGTCGGCGAGCTGGGCGGCGAGGGTGTCGAGGATGCGGCGGGTCTGCGGGGCGACCAGGGCCAGACCCGCCGGTGCGGGCCGCACCGCCGGCGCGACGAGCAGCGCCCGCAGGGCCCCCTCGCTGTGACCCACGATCAGCAGGGCGCGCGGATCGGCCTCCGGCTGCCGGCGCAGCGTGTCGTACGCGGCGGCGGCCTGGCGGGTGAACGCCGCCGTGTCGATGCTGCCGGGGTCGTCGCCGTAGCGCCCGGGGCCGGTCTCGCCCGTGCCGTACTTGTCGAAACGCAGGGTCATCACCCCGTCGTCGCCGAGGACGCCGGCGGTCAGGGCGAGCGTGGACGGGGTGAGGGCGGGCGGCTGGTCGCCGTCGCGGTCGGTGGGGCCGCTGCCGGGCAGCAGCAGTGCGGCGGCGAGTCGGTGGCCCGCACGGTGGGCGGGGACGTGGAGCGTGCCGAAGACGGTGGTGCCGTCCGCGTCGAAGGTCACCCGCCGGTCGGCGGCGGGGACGACGCGGCCGCCGCCCGGGGTTCCTCCGCCCGCGGCCCGTGCCGGGGAGGCGGTGGCGCCGAGGGCGGTGGCGGCCGTCACGGCGGCCAGGGCGGGGAGGAGGGCGAGCGCGCGGATGCGCCGGTGCATGGTCGACTCCTGCGGATGCGGATACCGGATACGGATGCGGTGCTGGCGTGCAGCGGAGCGAAACGGGGGCCGGGCGACAGCGCCGCGGGGCACGCGGCGGGAGGGCCGGCGGGGCGTCGTACGGCGCGCGGCGGCCCCGTCCGCCCGAGACGCCCGGCGGTGCGCGGCACCACCCTACGGAGTTGAAGAACGATCGGTCAAGAACGAGCGTTCTCAAAAACCCGGGCGCTTCGCCCCGCGGAGCCCCCGCCCCGCCACGCCCGCCGGGCCCGGCCTCGGCGGGTGATCTACCGTGGGTCGGGGTGCCGCAGCGCGCGGCCGGGCGGGGCGCCGCCGGAACGGCGGCCGCGGGCGGCGGCCCCCGGGAACGGAAACCCGGTGCCGGCGGGGCGATGAGTTTTCCGCCTCGGGCGGGTCTGCATCTCGACCGGGACGACCGACTCATCGGGAGCACAGACATGGGCCTGATCCACATCGAACTCTTCGCGACCCTGGACCTCGTCGGGCAAGCGCCCGGCGGGCCGGACGAGGACCCGGCGGGGTTCCCGTTCGGCGGCTGGCAGGCCCCCCTGCTGGACGGGACCACCGGGGCGCAGATCCTCGCCGCGTACGAGGGCACGGACGCCCTGCTGCTCGGCCGGCGGACGTACGACATCTTCGCGTCCTACTGGCCGCACCAGCAGGAGGGCGAGATCGCCGAACTCTTCAACCGGGTGCCGAAGTACGTGGCCTCCCGGGGCACGCCGGAGCTGCCGTGGGCCGGGTCGACGCAGCTGGGCCCGGACCTGGCGGGCGCGGTGCGCGGGATCCGCGAGCGGCACCGGAACGTCAAGGTGGTCGGGAGCCTCGACCTGGTGCAGACGCTCCTGCGGGAGAGGCTCTTCGACCGCCTCGACCTCTGGGTGCACCCGATCGTGCTCGGTGTCGGGAAGAAGGTCTTCGACGCGGGCGCGGTGCCCACCAGCCTGACCCTGCTCGAACCGCCGGCGGCCGGCCCCACGGGCACCGTCCACCTGCGCTACGGGCTCGCCGACGGCACGCCCCGGACCGGCGACATGAGCCTTCCCGACCGCGGGCTCGGCGACGAGGGCGGTCGGTGACCCGGTGACCACCGTCCACGTCAACGGCGTCGCCCTCGGCATCGAGTCGTTCGGTGACGACGGCGCGCCCCTCGTCCTGCTCGCGGGCGGGCCGACCATGCTCTCCTGGCCCGACGCGCTCTGCGAGCGCCTGGCGGCCGGCGGGCGCCGCGCGGTCCGCTACGACCTGCGGGACAGCGGGGAGTCCACGACGCAGGACCCCCAGGCGCCCGCCTACACCCTGCGCGACCTCGCCGCCGACGCCGCGGCCCTGGCCGTCGCGCTCGGCGGGGCACCGGCGCACCTCGCGGGGATCGGCGTCGGCGGCATGGTCGCCCAGGTGGCGGTGCTCGACCATCCGGCGGCGTTCCGGGCGCTCACCCTGGCCGGCACCCGCGCGGTCGCGCCCGGACCGCCCGACGACGACCTCCCCGACCACGACCAGGCGGCGATGGGCCGCCTGTTCTCGCGTTCGATGCCCGACTGGACCGACCGCGAGGCGGTCGCCGAGTTCACCGCCGCCGGCGCCGGGATCCTCGGCGACGACCCGGTCGCCGCCCGCGCCGCCGCCGCGCGCGTCTGGGACCGCACGCCCGGCACCGGGGCCGCCGTCCAGATGGCCAACCAGCTGGGCATGGTGTTCGCCGGACTCGACTGCACGCCCCGCTGGCGCGAGCGGCTGCCCGGGATCGAGGTCCCCGCGCTCGTCGTCCACGGCCGCCGCAACCGGTTCTTCCCCCTCGGCAACGGCGAGGCGATCGCGCGCGAGATCCCGGGGGCACGGCTGCTCGTCCTCGACGGGGCCGCCACCGCGATCCCCGGGGCGGCCGTTCCCGAGGTCGCCGGGGCGATGCTCGCGCTCTGACCGGGGAACAGGGGCACCGCACGGTCCGGGGCGGTGGTGGCGGTCACGGTGGGGGCCCGGGGATCCGGCTTCCCCGGGGCCCACGCCCCGTACGGCGCGACGGGGACGGCGGCGGCCGACGGGTGCGACCGTCACCGCCGCGGTGGCACGGGCCGTCGGTCCCGGCCCGCGGCCGGGTACGGCGGACCCAGGGCCCGCGGTACCCGGCCGTCTCCCCCTTTCGGAGGAGGCCCGGTCTCACCAGCGGCTGGTCTCACCGATGAAGTCGGGGATCTCCACCACGCCGCCCCGGGACTTCGCCACCTGCAGCACGTGGTGGCCCACGGCGAGGTCGAGGATCCCGAGTCCGAACGGGGAGAAGACCGTGGGCCTGGCGGGGTCCGTGGTCACCCTGCCCTCCAGCAGGGCCCCCAGCGTGCCGGTGACGAACTCGCGGCTCCCGGTCAGCTGTTCCGCCAGGTGGGGCGAGGTCTGCGCCTTCAGGCAGTGGTCGACGTCGTCGACGATGTTGTTGCTGCGCAGGAGGAGTTCGGGAGCGAGGTCCCGCAGGGAGACGTTGAGGAGCGTCTGACCGGGACGCAGCGGGGTGTCGGCGGGGACGTAGGGCGCCGCCGCGGTGGTGGCGAAGACCACGAGGTCCCTGCTCAGTGCCTCGTCGAGGGTGCCGGCCGTGGCCCGGACGCCGAGGCGCTCGGCGGCGTGCCGGGTCAGGCGGTCCGCGCTGGTGGCGTCGAGGTCGTGCACGAGCACGTCCGCGACGGCCACGCCGTTCGCCGCCAGGTAGTCGACGATCGTGCGGGCGATGACCCCGGCGCCGATGACCGCGAGGCCCACCTCCCCCGCTCCGGCGGTCAGTTCCCGGGCGGCGACCGCGGCCGAGGCCGCCGTGCGGGCCGCGCTGATGCCGGCCGCTTCGAGGCAGGCCAGCGGGTAGCCCGTCGCGTAGTCGTTCAGGAGCAGGGTGGCGGAGGCCCTGGGCAGGCCCTGCCCGGTGTTGTCGGGGAAGCTGGCGATCCACTTCATGCCGATGGTGTCCACCTCGCCGCCCAGGTAGCAGGGCAGCGCGATGACCCGGGCGCTGGGCTTCTCGGGGAAGCGCAGGAAGTAGCTGTCGGGGTTGACCGACTTCCCCTGCTCGTGGGCGACGTACGTCGCGGCGACGATGCGCAGGACGTCCTTGTGGGAGTCGGCGAGGATGCCGGACACCACCGAGCCGGGGACCACGGAGAAGGTCGTCACGGAGGTCTCTCTTTCTCTGCTTGCGTTCGGGCGGCTCGCGGGACCGGCCCGGGCCGGGCCGGCCCCGCGACGGGTCAGCCGGCGGTGGCGTGGCCGAGGCCGGCCAGGTCGGGGATCCTGGTGTAGCGCTCGGCGACCCAGGTGTCGGAGTAGATGGTGTCCACGTACTTGTCACCCATGTCCGGCGAGATGGCGGCGACGCGCCAGCCGGACCCGAAGGTCGGGGCCAGCCGCTGCACGGCGGCCAGGACCGTTCCGGTGGAACCGCCGACCAGCAGCCCGTACCGCGCGGCGAGCATCCGGCACATGGCGACGGTGTCGGTCTCCTCGACCAGCACCTTCTCGACGGCCTCGCGGTCGACGTAGATCTCGGGCCGCCGGCTGGTGCCGAGCCCGGGGATGAACCGCGGTGCGGCCGGAGCCCCGAAGGTGACCGAGCCGACCGCGTCCACCGCGACGATCCTGGTGCCGGGGCTGTGCTCGGCGAAGTACTCCACACAGCCCATCAGGGTGCCCGTGGTGCCCGCCCCGACGAACAGGGCGTCGATGTCGCCCAGTTCCCGGTGCAGGGCCTTGGCGGTCCGCTCCCGGTGGGCACCGGTGTTCGCGGGGTTGGCGTACTGGTTGAGCCAGACCAGCTCCGGTTCGGCGGAGGTCCGCCGGCGCACGTAGTCGAGCCGGGTCCGCAGGTAGCCGCCCTGCGCGTCACGGGTGCTGACCTCGACGACCTCGGTGCCCAGGCTCTCCATGACGCGGATCGCGTGCCTCGCCGCGTTGGGGTCGGTGACCACGGTCAGCGGGTAGCCGCGCGCGGCGCAGACCACGGACAGGGCGATGCCGAGATTGCCGGAGGACGACTCGATCAGCCGGGCCCGCGGCCCGAGCGTGCCGGCGGCCTGCGCCGAGTCGACCAGGGCCACGGCGGTTTTCAGCTTGACCGATCCGGCCGGGTTCAGTCCCTCCAGCTTCAGGAGCACGCTCACGTCGGGAACGAAGTCGGGCAGGCGCAGGAACACGTCGTCGAGGACGACGTCGGAGGCGCTTTCGAAGATCATTGGTGGTGGGCCCTTCCGATTCGCCGGCACCCCGGCCGGGCCGGGGTG
>NZ_JBHJRC010000325.1:0-6408 GCF_042261735.1 Kitasatospora sp. NPDC056327
CCCTCGGCGTCGCCGTGGACGCGCGGGCGGGCGCCTCCGCCGCCGACTCGCTCGCCCTGGCCCGCGCCGCCGTCGCCTCCGGCGGCTGCGACGCCCTGGTCGTCGTCGGCGGCGACGGGATGATCAACCTCGGCCTCCAGGCCGTCGCCGGCACCGCCACCCCGCTCGGCATCGTCCCGGCGGGCACCGGCAACGACCACGCCCGCGCCCACGGCCTCCCCCGCGGCGACCCCGAGGCCGCCGCCGACGTCGTCGCCGCCGGTCGCACCCGCACCCTCGACCTCGGCCGGGTCACCGGTGCCGACGGCAGCACCCGCTGGTTCGGCTCCGTCCTCGCCAGCGGCTTCGACTCCCTCGTCAGCGACCGCACCAACCGGCTGCGGTGGCCGCGCGGCCGGCTGCGCTACCACCTCGCCATCGCCGTGGAGTTCGCCAACCTGCGCCCGCTGCCGTTCCGGATCACGCTCGCCGACGGCACCGAGATCACCCGTGCCCTCACCCTCGCCGCCGTCGGCAACACCGGCAGCTACGGCGGCGGAATGCCCATCTGCCCGGACGCCGACCCCGCCGACGGCCTCCTCGACGTCACCCTCGTCGACGCGATGCCGCGCCACCGGATCGCCCGCTTCCTCCCCACCCTGCTCAAGGGCACCCACGTCACCCACCCTGAGGTCACCACCCACCGCACCCCCTCGCTGCGGCTCTCCTCCCGGGGGATCACCGCCTACGCCGACGGCGAGTTCATGGCCCCCCTGCCCCTCACCGTCACCGCCGTCCCGGGCGCCCTCCGCCTCCTCGTCCCGGCACCCTGAGCCGGGGCCGGGCCCGCCGCCCGGGCGGGGCGGCGCGACGGGCGGTGCTACGGGCGGTTGCTACGGGCGGTGCACGGAGGCCCCGGGTGACGCGCGACCGTTACCGGGACACGGGCGCGGGGAGGGGCCGGTGTCAGTAGACTCTGGCCGACCTGAACTCCGTCCATCACCAGGAATTGTGGGGGGCGCTCGTGGACGTGCACATTTCCGTGACCGGTGGGGAGACCGTCGCGGAGGCCGAGTCGTTGACCGACTGGCTCCGGGGCGCGCCGGAACTCGGCCGCGTCACCCTGTCCGGGCGGCCTCCCGCCCCCGGCGAGATGGGCGCGGTGCTGGACACCGTCTCCGTCGGGCTCGGCGCGGGCGGCGGCCTCTCGGTGCTGGCCGCCTCGCTGCGGACGTGGTTCGCGCAGCCGCGGCGCAGCGACGTCCGGCTGAAGATCCGCCGGCCCGGCGGGGAGACCGTCGAGATCGACGCCAAGCGCGTGCGCGCCGGGGAGCTGGAGGCGATCCTGCGCGCGGCGCTCGCGGACCCGGACACCACCGGTGCCGGCGGCACCGCCCCCGGCACCGGGCAGGGCTGACGGTGCCGCTGCCGGACCCCCGGCGCTCCCGGATCGTGCTCATCGGCGCGAGCGAGTACACGGACCCGGCCCTTCCGAAGCTCGAAGCGGTCGAACGCACCGTCAACGACCTCGCCGCACTGTTCACCGACGAGGTCCACGGCCTCGTGCCCGCGGAGCACTGCACCGTCCTGCTGAACGACGGCAACCTGTCCCGCGTCGGCCGCAGGCTCCGCGAGGCCGCCCGGGAGGCCACCGACCTGCTGCTGGTCTACTTCACCGGACACGGCCTCGTCGCCGGCCGCCGGCACGACCTCTACCTGGCGCTGACCGACAGCGAGTACGAGGATCCGGAGTTCAACTCGATCGAGTACGACAAACTGCGCGGCACGGTCCTCGGCAGCCGTGCCACCAGCAAGATCATCGTGCTGGACTGCTGCTTCTCCGGCCGCGCCGTCACCGACACCATGGCGGGCGGCCCGGAGGTCGGCCGCGAGACCATCAACCAGCTCGGGGTGGCCGGCACCTACGTGCTCACCTCCGCCCAGCACGACCAGGTCGCCCTCTCACCGCCCGGCGAGGACCACACCGCGTTCTCCGGGCGGCTCATCCGGCTGCTGCGGGACGGCGTCGTCGGCGGCCCCCGGGAGATCACCATCGAGGAGGTCTACCAGCGCCTCCACGACATGATGCGCGCCGAGAACCTCCCCCTCCCCCGCAACCGGGGCACCGAGAACGCCGACCGGGTCGCCCTCGCCCTCAACCGCTCCTACGCCGACGCCCTCGCCCCCGAGCTGCGCAGACGGCGGCAGGAGGCGGAACAGCTCGCGCTGGAGGGCGACTGGGCCCTGGCCGCCGAGCACCTGCGCGCCGTCCTCGCGGAACAGACCGCGGCCCTCGGCGAGGAGCACGAGGAAACCCTGTTCTGCCGGCGCGCCCTCGCCCACTGCGTCGGCGCCCTCGGGGACCCGGCGGAGGGCGCCCGCCTGCTGCGCCCGCTCCCGGAGGCCTACGCCCGCGTGTTCGGCAGGGACCACGAGGAGACCCTGCACACGCGCCAGTTCCTCGCCGTCAACCTCGGCGAGTCCGGCCACCGGGCGGAGGCCGTCGCCCTGCTGCGGGTCCTCCTCGCCGACCGCAGCCACGTCCTCGGCGGCGAGCACGAGGACACCCTGCGCACCCGCCACATCCTCGCCCGCAACCTCGCCCTGACCGGCGCCCACGAGGAGGCGGTGGCGCTGCTGCGGCAACTGATCGGGGAACGGGACCGCACGCTGGGCCTGAACCACCCGCACACGGTGCGGGCGCGCAGGGACCTGGCGGAGCTGAAGGGGGACGCACCGCGTGTTTGAACGGTTCACCGACAGCACCGAACAGGTCCTCGGCCGCGCGCAGGAGGAGGCCCGCGCCCTCGCGCACGAGCAGACCGGTCCCTCGCACGTCCTCCTCGCGCTGACGCTGGAGCGGACCGGCGCCGCGGCCAGGGCGCTCTCCCACCTCCTGGTGCCCGTCGAACAGGTCCGCCGCGAGGTCACCGAACGGATCGGCCGGGGCACCCAGGCGCCGACCGGCTACATCCCCTTCTCCGAGGAGACCAGGACCGTCCTGGCACTGGCCGACAAGGAGTCCTTCGGGCTCAACCACAGTCACATCGGCACCGAGCACCTGCTGCTGGGCCTCACCGCCCACCGGACCGGCGTCCCGGCCCGGGTGCTGGCCTCGTTCGGCGCCGATCACGAGCGGGTGCGGCGGCAGGTGAAGGCCCTCGTGGAGCCGCTCGCCCCCGCCGGGCGGCCGGACGGCCCGCCGCCGGCCCCGCTCGGCCGGGACCTCACCGCGGCGGCCCGGCCGGACGCCCCGGCCGTCGTCGGGCGGCGGCCGGAGATCGAGCAGGTCCTGAGGGTCCTCGCCCGCCGGACCAGGAACGTCCCGCTGCTCGTCGGCGAGCCCGGGGTCGGCAAGACGAGCGTCGTGACCGGGCTCGCGGAGGCCATCGCGTCCGGGGCCGTGCCGGAGGGGTTCCGCGGCCGGACGGTGCGGCTCCTGGACGTGGCCGCGCTCTTCGCCGACCCGCGGCACCACGGGCGGTTCACCGAGCTGATGGCCGAGGTGGTGCGGGACGCCCGGGAGTCGACCGGACTCGTGCTCTTCCTCGACGACGCCCTCGCCACCGTGCAGACCCGGGAGGGCCCGACGGAGGTGCTGAGACTCTTCCGGCCGGTGTTCGACGCCCCGGGGGTGTCCGTGGTCGCCGCCGCCGACACCGCCGATCACCGGCGCCGGCAGCCGGACTCCGGCCTCGACCGGATGGTCCAGCCCGTTCCGGTGGCCGAACCGCCCGCGCACGACGTCCTGGAGATCCTGCGGGGCGTCCGCGGCCGGCTGGCCGAGCACCACCGCGTCCGGATCACCGACGACGCGCTGACCGCCGCCGCCGAGCTGGCCCGGACCCACCTGCCCGGGCGGGCGCTTCCGGGGGCCGCCGTCGACCTGCTGGACGAGGCCGGCGCACGGCTGCGCTCCGGGCCGGCCGGGACCGACGGCCCGCAGCCGCCCGTGCTCTCCCGGGACGGCGTGACGGCCGCCGTCGCCCCGGAACCGCGCCCCGCCACGACCACGCTGTCCCCGCCGGTCCCGCACGACCCGTTCGTCTGGTCGATGAGCTGACGCGAGGGGCCGGTGCCCGGCCGCCGGGCCGGCCCGGCGGCCGACCGCCGCCGGCTACGGCAGCTCCAGCGACTCCCACTCCAGGCCCTCGCCCCACCCCGGCTCGCCCAGGGCCCAGCCGGTCATCGCGGCGATCACCCGCGCGGGGTCGTCCAGGACCGCCTGGAAGTGCCGGTCGGGCCCGCCGTCGCGGTACTCAAGCGTGTAGTCCTCGCCCTCCTCGTGCCACACCTGCACGAAGACCCCCTCCACGTCGGGTATCCGCTCGACCACCAGGAAGCGGTCCCGCTTCGCCCCGATCCGCCGCACCAGGCCGGCCAGTTCCCCGGCGTCCGGCCGCAGGTGCCGCTGGTCGTCTTCCGTCCTCACCGCGATCTCCAACATGCCCCGGATCCTGGCACACGCCACCGACAGCCCGCCCCGGGCCGGAGGCCGCCGGGGGCGTGATCGTCCTTCGGCACGGTGGGGCCACGGATGTGACGCGGACGCCGCGGGGCCGGTGGGTGGACGAGGGGCTGCGGGCGCCGGCCGGGGGCGGCCCGAGGCGGTGCGGATCGAGCCGCCGGCGCAGGCCCTGGGGGTGGCCAAGGGCGGCTTCCACGGGCCTTCACCCTGCGGATCGGGTACCGCTTCGTGGACGTCGACCACCCGGGCGCAGTCGCGCCGAGGTGACGGAGCGGACCAGGGACTGGCTGCTGAGGTGGCGGCGGGGCGCGGCAGGAGCGGGGTTCAGACGCCGCTGCGGGCCGGCACCGCGTGGTCGTCGATCGCCGCCCGCAGGGCCGCGTGGTCGGCCTCGGTGCGGGCGACGTAGCGGACGGCGAACTCGGCGATCGCCTCGGCGAAGGTGTCCGAGGTGCCGAGGTACCCGGCGACGGCCAGCCGGTCGCCGGAGCGGGCGTGCGCGCGGGCGAGGGTGCGGCCGCACAGGTCGGCGTAGCCCCGCAGGTCGGACGGGGCCATCCCGGCGACGTCGACGGAGCCCTTCATGTCGCGCAGTTGGCGGCCGTAGAAGTGGCGGCCGCCCGGTCCGGTGGTCCAGCCGAGGAAGATGTCGCTGGCGGCCTGCATGAGGTGCTGGCCGGTGACCACCCGGCGTCCGCCGTGCACCACCGGGGCCTCGGCGGCCGGGCGGGTGTCCGGCAGGTACTCCTCCAGGACGGACCGCCCGGCCTCCTTGATCTGGAGGAACAGCGGGTCGCCCTCGTCGCGGCCCTCCAGCAGGAGGATGAAGCACCGGGTGCCGACGCTGCCGACGCCGACCACCTTGCGGGCCACGTCGACCAGCCGGAAGCGGTCGAGCAGGACCCGGCGGTCCTCGGCGAGGGTGGCGCGGTAGTCGGAGTAGATCTTGCCGACCCTGCGCAGTTCGTCGCGCGGCAGCGGTTCGATCAGCGGCGGGTCGCTGACGATCCGGCGCCGGCCGTCCTCGCCCCGTTCGGTGAGCTTGCCGAAGGCCTGGAGGCTGGTGCGGCGGCGGGCCTTGTCCAGGGTGGCCTCGACGCGCTTGCGGCGGCTGCGGCGGACCAGCGGGAGGATGTCCTCGGTGTCGACCCGGGCGTACCAGACGTCGAGTTCGCCGCGCTCGGCGAGGGTCCGCATGGCGCCGGCGTAGCCGAGTCCGGCGGCCAGCGCGGCCCGGCGGGCCCGGTCCTCGTCGTGGCCGTTGTCGCGGGCGGCGACGGCCACGCTGGCGGCGAGCCGTTTGACGTCCCACTCGAAGGGGCCGGGGTAGGTCTCGTCGAAGTCGTTGACGTCGAAGAGCAGCGCGCGTTCCGGGGAGGCGTACACGCCGAAGTTCAACAGGTGCGCGTCGCCGCAGAGCTGCACGGTGATGCCGGTGTCGGGGACGGCGGCGAGGTCGGCGGCCATCACGGCGGCGGCGCCGCGCAGGAACGCGAACGGTGAGTCGGCCATCCGGCCGTAGCGGATCGGGACGAGGTCGGGGAGCCGGTCCTCGGCCTGCCGGGCCAGGAGCGCCAGCGGGTCGGGCCGGTCGGCGGAGGGGATCCAGCGGCCGTGGGCGGAGCGGGGGGCGCGGTCGCGGGCGGCCCGGCCGCGCCGCCGGCGTTCGGTCGGACTGGTCATGCGCGCTCCTCGGGGTCGCTCCGGGACGGGCGGCCGAGGGGTGGCCTCCCTGCCCGCGACGCTAGGGCAGCCGCCCCGGGGCGGCACGTCGAGGAGGCTGCGGAGTGCGGGCCGGCGGGCGGCGGGCGCGCCGGGGGCGACCCGCGCTCCGCCGAACGGGTGAACTGGTGAACTGGTGAACGGACGAACGGGTCGCCGGGTGGAGGGGCCGGGGGTGGACGGGCCCGGGGTGGGGGGGGGGGGGCCCCCCCCCCCCCCCCGGCCGCCGGGGCCACCCC
>NZ_JBHJRC010000325.1:6418-9072 GCF_042261735.1 Kitasatospora sp. NPDC056327
GTTAAGGGGTTACGGGGTTACGGCCCCACGGGGTGGCGGGGGGGGGGGGCGGGGGGTGGCCGGGCCGGGGGTGGGCGGCGGCCGCCGCCCACCCCCTCGCGTGCCGCTGGTCACTCCACGACGAAGTCCGCCATCATCGCCATGTCCTCGTGCTCCAGGTTGTGGCAGTGCAGCATGTACGCCCCCTCGTAGTCGGAGAACCGCACCAGCACCTCCACCGCCTCCGCCGGCCGCAGGTCCACGGTGTCCTTCCACCCCGCGTCGTACGGGCCCGGATCCCGGCCGTTGCGGGACAGCACCTGGAAGGAGTTCAGGTGCACGTGGACGGGGTGGTGGACGTCGCTGAAGAACCGCCAGATCTCGGTGCTGCCGAGGGCCGGGCGGGCGAGCGCCCGGCCCGGCCGGTACGCCTGGTTGTTGATCGTCCAGCCCGCGTTGCGGCTGCGGCGGAAGCCGAAGACCCGGGTGGCGACGGCGGCCCCCGGGTCGAGCTCTTCGAGGGTGCAGAGCCGCTCGGGGAGCTCGGGGTCGTCGTCGGGCGTGCGCGAGCCGACCTCGAACAGCATCACCTGCTCCGTCCCGTCGCCGCCGAAGCGGTTCATCAGCCGCACCGCGGTGCCGGGCCGGTAGCGGGAGAAGTCGACCACCAGGTCGAAGCGTTCGGCGGGGGCGATCTCCACCGCGTCGTGCGCGAGCGGCGCCGCCAGCAGCCCGCCGTCGCCGCCGATCTGGACGAGCGCGTCGCCGCCGGGCGGCTGCGGGTCGAGTTCCAGCCGGTAGAGGCGGGCGTTGGAGGCGTTGAGGACGCGCAGCCGGTAGCGGGCCCGGTCCACCGCGACGCGCGGCCAGGGCGCGCCGTTGACCAGGATGACGTCCCCGAGGACGCCGTTCATGTAGTCCTCGGTGACGCCCGGGACGGCGAGCTCGTCGTCGACGGCGGGGTAGGCGAAGGAGCCGTCGGCGGCGAAGGAGCGGTCGGCGAGCATCAGCGGGAGCTCGCGCTCGCCGCGCGGCAGCGGCAGCGCGTCCTCCTCGTCGTCGCGGACCAGGTGGAAGCCGGCCAGCCCGCGCCAGACGGCGGGGCCGGTGAAGCCCATCCGGTGGTCGTGGTACCAGAGGGTGGCGGCGCGCTGGTGGCCCGGATAGGTGTAGCCGCGCTCGCCGGTGACGGCCCGGGAGAGGTCGACGGCCCCCTCCATGCCCGGCATCCCCGCCATCCCCGCGTGACCCGCCGCGGTGCGGCCGGGGGCGCGGTCCCCGGAGGAGCCGGCGGCGGACCCGACCGGGAGGACGAGGTCCAGCGGGTAGCCGTCGCTGTCCTCCGGGGTGTGGCCGCCGTGCAGGTGGACCACCGAGGGCACCGGCAGCTCGTTGCGGTGGCGCACCACCGTGCGGCGGCCCGCGCGGGCGACCAGCGTCGGCCCCGGGAAGGTGCCCCCGTACGTCCAGGCCTCGGTCCGCACACCGGGCAGGATCTCCAGCCGGGCCACCCGCTGGGTGATCTCGTAGGAGTCCGTGGTGGCGTCGGAGTGGACCGGGGCGAGCACCGCCGGGACCGGGAGGGGCAGCTGGAACGGCTCCGGCAGCGGGATCTCGCTGCTCAGCAGCCGGCCGGGCCGGGCCTCGGCCAGCAGCCGGGCTGCGGCCGGGACGGCGAACGCCCCGAGGGTGCCGGCGCCGAGCACGGCCGCGCCGGCGCCGAGGAACCGGCGGCGGTTCACTGCGCCACCTCCGCCGGGCCGGAGCCGGTGAGGGTGCCGGGACCCGCCGGTCCGCCCGCCACGGCCGGTCCGCCGGTCCCGGCGGGTCGTGGCAGCCGGCCGGTGCCGTCCTCCGGTGCCCCGTCGGCCCCGGCGGACGCGTCGGCCCCCGCGCCCCCGGCGTCGACCCGCGCCGACGACGGCACCGACGGCGGCGGCGGCGGCGGCGATGCCGGCGACGGCAGCCGCCAGGTGCCGACCAGGACGAACAGCACCGCGCTCACTGTCAGCACGCCCAGCGTGAGGTGCACGCCGACCGCCCGCTCGTAGCCGGTCACCATCTGCGCGCCGACCACGGCCAGCAGCAGCGCGGTGGTCCCCAGCGGCCACCGCGGCCCGCGAACCCCCGCCGGCCCGCCGGCCCGGCGCAGGAGCAGCGCGGCCGCGACGAGCTGGACCACCAGCACGCCGCCCAGCGCCGTCGCGGCCACCTCGTGCGCCCGCAGCGCCTCGTAGTGGCCGTTGAGGAAGCCGCCCGCCAGCACCGTCTGGGCCACCGCGAGCGCGGCGGACGCGGTCGCGGCGGTCCGCAGCAGGAGCCGCGGCAGGCGCGCCGCCGGGGGCGCCGGCGCGTCGGCCGAAGGACCCGCCGGCGGGAACAGCGGCAGGCGGGGCGTACGGGTCACCGGGGGACTGCTCAACGGTCGGCCTTCTCTCTGCCGGGCGCGCCGCGGCGGGGTGGGCAGGCCGGGTTGACGGGCATGCCGGAGACGCTCGGCGCGGGGAAGCGGTCGGGACGGCGCTCCGGGGCACGCGGCTCCTGGACGGACGCGGCCGGGAGCGCCACTGATCACACATCACTATCGGTGTGGATCAAGCGATTTCCGGTCGCGGACCACCCTGTCGCGCCTGTTCAGCGCGTCGTTGTCACCCGGACGGGCGGTGCGCCGGCCC
>NZ_JBHJRC010000326.1:0-9069 GCF_042261735.1 Kitasatospora sp. NPDC056327
GTCCCCGGGGGCCGGGGACGCCGGGCGGGCGGCCCGCTCAGGAGTGCCCGAGGACCGCCACCAGGGTGCCGAGCAGCAGGAACGGGCCCAGCGGCACCTCCCGGCCGCGCACCGGGCGGCGGCGCACCAGGTTCACCACCAGGACGCCGGCCGACCAGAGCCCGGCCAGCAGCACGAAGGCGGCCAGACCCGCGAAGGCGGCCGCCCAGCCGTACCGGCCGAGCAGCGCGCCGAGGCCGAGCGCGAGCACGGTGTCCCCAGGGCCCACCAGCCCCAGCTGGACCGGGACCTCGAACAGCACCCCGGCGGCGACCGCCACCAGCAGGCAGCGCAGCAGCACCCCCGGGGTGCCCCCGGCCAGCTCCAGCACCGTCAGCAGCGCCGCGAGGCCCGCCGCCAGCGTCCAGCTGAGCGGATAGGGCAGCCGGTGCACCCGGGCGTCGGTGAAGCCGAGCACCACCCCGGGACCTGCCAGCCAGAGCAGCAGCAGCGCGTCCGCCGGATGCGCCGCGGCGAGCGCGGCGGCGGCCGCGGCGGCGGTGACCGCCTCCACCCGCCAGGGACCGGGGCCGAGCCTGCTCCGGCAGCCCGGGCAGCCGCCGGTGGGCGGCAGGCCGCGCAGTTCGCGCCCGCAGGACGGGCAGGCCAGCAGCCACGGTTCGCCCTCCGGCACGGCGTACCGCACCACCAGGCCGCGCAGCGCCGGCGCCACCAGCACCCCGGCCACCACCGCCCCCAGCACGCTCGCGATCACGGCTCGCCCCCTCCTCGCCCGGTGACGGCACCGTCCGGCGGGCTCCGCTCCGGAACCGGCCGGGCACCGTCCGCGTCCGACACTGACGGCACCGCGGAGACCCGGGTGCCGCACCGAGCACATCATCCACGGGGGAGAGACACCTTGACGAAGCTTCCGGGCACTCTGCGCGCGGCGGTTCCGCTCGCCGCGCTGGCCCTGGCCCTGACGGCCTGCGGACCCGAGAACGACGACCCGGCGGTCGTCGCCGCCCCGACGGCCGCACCGACGGCGGCCGCCACCGGCGCCCCGACCGGCCCGGCGGCCTCCGCACCCGCCTCCGCCCCGGCCGGCACCGCGGGCGGCGCGGCGGGCGGCGGGACCGCGACCGCGAACCCCGTCCCCTCGGCCGCGACCAGCGGCAACCCGATCGGCGGGGCGAGCGGCGGTGGCGGCAGGATCAGCTTCGAGACACCGCTGGCGCCCACCGCCACCGGCAGCTACCTGGGCAGGACCAAGGCCGACGTCACCCCGGTCTCGGTGGTCAGGGGCACCGCCGCCGAGATCGCCGCGTACAACTTCAAGCCCGCGGACACCGCGGGCCGCACCCCTTATTACGTGACGGTCGACTTCACCAACCGCACCGGCGCCGCACTGCAGGACGAGTACTTCATGATGCGGTTCAAGGTGCACACCGAACCCAGGGGCACCGGCGTCCTCGCCGCCCCGACCGTCCTGAAGTCGGTCCCGCAGTGCGACTCGGGCAAGAAGCCGGGAACCCTGGCCGACGGCCGGACCCAGCGGCAGTGTGCCGTCTATCTCGTTCCGGACGGCACCCCGCCGCAGTTCCTCGCCTTCGGGAGCGTTCTGGACACCCAGCCGCTGATCTGGAAGGCCGGCTGAGGCTTCCGCCTCCTGATCGAAGGAGTGGCGGAACGGTAGCCTCCGGGCGGTCCGGCGGGTGTCCCACGACACGCGCCGGACCGCCCGTTCGTGCCCCTAGAGTAGGCAGGCATGCAGGTCATCCAGTCCAGCAAGCTCGCCAATGTCTGCTACGACATCCGCGGTCCGGTACTCGACGAGGCGATGCGGCTGGAGGAACAGGGCCACCGCATCCTCAAGCTCAACACCGGCAATCCCGCGCTGTTCGGGTTCGACGCCCCGCCGGAGATCCTCCAGGACATCCTGCGCAACCTCTCCTCCGCGCACGGCTACGGCGACTCCAAGGGGCTGCTCTCCGCGCGCCGCGCCGTGGTGATGCACTACGAGGAGCGCGGCCTGGGCGGCCTGACGGTCGAGGACGTCTTCCTCGGCAACGGCGTCTCCGAACTGATCCAGCTGGCGATGACGGCGCTGTTGGACGACGGCGACGAGGTGCTCGTCCCGGCCCCCGACTACCCGCTGTGGACGGCGTCCGTCTCGCTGGCCGGCGGCACCGCCGTCCACTACCGCTGCGACGAGCAGTCCGAGTGGTACCCGGACCTCGCGGACATCGAGGCCAAGGTCACCGACCGGACCAGGGCGCTGGTGGTGATCAACCCCAACAACCCCACCGGCGCGGTCTACCCGCGGGAGGTGCTGGAGGGGCTGGCCGGCATCGCCCGCCGGCACCGGCTGGTGATCTACGCGGACGAGATCTACGACAAGATCCTCTACGACGGCGCCGAGCACGTCCCGCTGGCCACCCTGGCCCCCGACCTGTTCTGCGTCACCTTCAACGGCCTCTCCAAGGCCTACCGGGTGGCGGGCTTCCGCTCCGGCTGGATGGTGCTGTCCGGCGACCGGGCCCGGGCCCGCAGCTACGTCGAGGGCCTGACCGTGCTCGCCTCGATGCGGCTCTGCGCCAACATGCCGGCCCAGCACGCGGTGGCCGCGGCGCTCGGCGGGCGGCAGTCGGTCAAGGACCTGGTGCTGCCGGGCGGCCGGCTGCTGGAGTCCAGGGACGCCGCCCACCGGCTGCTCAACGAGATCCCCGGGGTCAGCTGCGTGAAGCCGAAGGGCGCGCTGTACGCCTTCCCCCGGCTGGACCCCAAGGTCTTCAAGATCAAGGACGACGCCCGGATGGTGCTCGACCTGCTGCGGGCCGAGCGGATCCTGCTGGTCCAGGGCACCGGCTTCAACTGGCCCGAGCCGGACCACTTCCGGCTGGTCACCCTGCCGCGCGCGGAGGAGATCACCGACGCGGTCACCCGGATCGGCGGCTTCCTGAGCGGCTACACCCAGCCCTGACGCGCGGCGCGGCGGCGGCCGGTGGCGGGCGGCGGCGCGGGAGCCGGGGAAGAGCTACGGCCGGAGTCCCGGTCGGGCGATCTCCTTGGTCGGGGAAAGATCGTCCGTCGGGGCTCCGGCCGTCCTGTCGCGGCCGGTGCGCGGTTCGTGCGGCGCACCGGCCCGTTACCGCTCCGGCTGAGGCTCAGCCGAGGCGGGCGACCAGGTTCCGGTACTCGTCCCACAGTGCGGCGGGCGTGTGCTCGCCGAAGGTCTCCAGGTGGCCCGGGACGAGCGCGGCCTCCTGGCGCCAGATGTCGGCGTCGACGGTGAACAGCAGGTCGCGGTCCTCCTTGGACAGCTCCAGGCCGTCCAGGTCGAAGCCCTCGACGGTCGGCAGCACGCCGATCGGGGACTCGACGCCCTCGCCGGTGCCCTCCAGCCGCTCGACGATCCACTTCAGCACGCGGCTGTTCTCGCCGTAGCCGGGCCAGACGAACTGGCCCTCGGCGTTCTTGCGGAACCAGTTCACGTAGTAGATCTTCGGCAGCTTGCCGGCCTCCGCCCGGGCGCCGACCTCCAGCCAGTGGGCGAAGTAGTCACCCATGTTGTAGCCGCAGAAGGGCAGCATCGCGAACGGGTCCCGGCGCAGCTCGCCGACGGTGCCCTCGGCGGCGGCGGTCTTCTCGGAGGCGATGTTGGCGCCGAGGAAGACGCCGTGCTGCCAGTCGAAGGACTCCGTCACCAGCGGGACGGCGGTGGCGCGCCGGCCGCCGAACAGGATGGCCGAGATCGGCACGCCCGCCGGGTCCTCCCACTCGGGGGCGATGGTCGGGCACTGCGCGGCCGGGACGGCGAAGCGGGCGTTCGGGTGGGCGGCCGGGGTGCCGGACGCGGGCGTCCAGTCGTCGCCGCGCCAGTCGGTCAGGTGGGCGGGCTCCTCGTCGGTGAGGCCCTCCCACCAGACGTCGCCGTCGTCGGTGAGCGCGACGTTGGTGAAGACGGTGTTGCCCCAGAGGGTGTCGATCGCGTTGGCGTTGGTGTCGACGCCGGTGCCGGGCGCGACGCCGAAGAAGCCGGCCTCGGGGTTGATGGCGTACAGGCGGCCGTCGGCGCCGAAGCGCATCCAGGCGATGTCGTCGCCGATGGTCTCGACCTTCCAGCCGGGGATGGTCGGCTGGAGCATCGCGAGGTTGGTCTTGCCGCAGGCCGAGGGGAAGGCGGCGGCGACGTACCTGGCCCCGCCGGACGGCGGGGTGAGCTTCAGGATGAGCATGTGCTCGGCCAGCCAGCCCTCGTCGCGGGCCATGGTCGAGGCGATGCGCAGCGCGTAGCACTTCTTGCCGAGCAGGGCGTTGCCGCCGTAGCCGGAGCCGAAGGACCAGATCTCCCGGGTCTCCGGGAAGTGCGAGATGTACTTGGTGCTGTTGCACGGCCAGGCGACGTCCGCCTCGCCCTCGGCCAGCGGGGCGCCGACGGTGTGCACGGCCTTGACGAAGTCGCCGTCCTCGCCGAGCTGGTCGAGCACCGCCCGGCCCATGCGGGTCATGACGCGCATCGACACGGCGACGTAGGCGGAGTCGGTGATCTCGACGCCGTAGGCGGCCAGCGGGGAGCCGACCGGGCCCATCGAGAACGGCACGACGTACATGGTGCGGCCCTTCATGGCGCCGCGGAACAGGCCCTGCTCGCCCCGGAAGATCTCGCGCATCTCGGCGGGAGCCTTCCAGTGGTTGGTCGGGCCGGCGTCCTTCTCCTGCTCGGAGCAGATGAAGGTGCGGTCCTCCACCCGCGCCACGTCCGAGGGGTCGGAGGCGGCGTAGTAGGAGTTGGGTCGCTTCTCCTCGTTGAGCTTCCTGAAAGTGCCCTGGGCGACGAGCAGGTCCGCGAGGCGCTGGTACTCCTCCTCGGAACCGTCGCACCATTCGACGCGGTCCGGCTGGGTGATCTCCGCGATCTCGCCCACCCACGCCAGCAGGCGCTGGTGGCGGGTCGGCGCGGCGCTGAGAGCAGCCGAGTTCTCGTTCGACACGATCGCTCCGTTTCACGCCATCCCGGCGGGGAGACGGCGTAGCGGGGGTTGAGGGTGCTTGCAGCGTAGCTCCGCACCCGTGACCCGAACACGGCACAACGGCGAAGTTGACTCATCTTTTACTACAGTAAGGATGATTACCGACTGGTACGAACGCGGGTTCGGCACCTCAGGACGCCCCCGAACCCTTCCCCGAATACTCCAAAACGTCCAAGTCGTGATGAGCACCACTTCCTACGACCCAGTAACCTACGGATCCGTAGGTAGCGGGTAGCATGCCGCTCATGACTGCTGAGCTCCTGGAGAGCGCGGAGCGTGCCGAGAGCAAGCCGAAGTGGCGCGGCTGGCTGCACGCCGGAATGTTCCCCGCCACGCTGGCCGCCGGGATCGTGCTGATCTGCCTCGCGGAACCGGGGCCCGCGAGAACCGCGTGCGCGGTCTACTCGGTCAGCGCCTGGCTGCTCTTCGGGGTCAGCGCGGTGTACCACCGCTTCCACTGGGGGCCGCGCGGCGACGCGATCCTGCGCCGGCTGGACCACGCGAACATCTTCCTGATCATCGCGGGCACCTACACCCCGTTCACCATCCTGCTGCTGGACGGCGCCGCCCGGCAGGTGCTGCTGTGGGCGGTCTGGGGCGGCGCGCTGGCCGGGATAGCCTTCCGGGTCTTCTGGGTCGGCGCGCCGCGCTGGCTCTACACCCCGGTGTACCTCGCGCTGGGCTGGGCCGCCGCGTTCTTCCTGCCGGACTTCCTGCGCACCGGCGGCGTCGCCGTCCTGGTGCTGATGATCGTCGGCGGGGTGCTCTACAGCATCGGCGGCGTGGTGTACGGGCTCAAGCGGCCCAACCCCTCACCCCGCTGGTTCGGCTTCCACGAGGTGTTCCACGCCTTCACCCTCGGAGCCTTCATCACCCAGTACGTCGGCGTCTCACTGGTGGCCTACAGCGCGGCCGGCTGAGCCCGGCGCCCCGTGACGGGCGGCCGGCCGGTCGTGCGACCGGGCGGGCGCCCGTTCCGCCGTCCACTCCCGGACCGGGCGCTCGAAGGGCCGGTCGTGCGGGGTGCGCTCGTGCGGTGCCCGCTCGTAGCCGCGCTCGTGCTGCCCGTCGCGCCGGCGCTCGCGCAGCCGGTCGAAGCGCTCGTGGGAGTGCTGGCCGCGGACCTGCCGCCCGGCCTGCCGCGCGTCGATCGCCTCCCGGGCCCGGCGGCAGCGCTCGCAGTGCGCGGCGTCCACGTTGCCGCCGGCCGTCCGGTGACTGCGCGGCGCGGGCCGCCGGTCGCGCCCGGGCGCCTGGTGGAGCAGCCGCCAGCGCCGGCCCACGTAGGCCATCAGCAGCAGCACCTCGACCCCGGCGACCACCAGCACCAGCACGGCGCCGTGGACCAGATAGGCCACGACCACGGCCAGCGCCGAGGACACCACCACTGCGGCACCCCAGACCTGGGCGCCCGACTCTCGATCGGCCATCTCGGCTTCCCCTTCCTGCGCCGGGCTCGTGGTCGGCCCCTGCCGCCCCACCCCTTCTCCGCTCTCGGCACGCATCGGCCCGCACTGACCGACCGCCACATCGTATCTACCGTCCGTCACCCACAACCGCCCGAAAGCGGCGAACGACAGATCAACGTTGCGTCAATTCCCCGTGCGGAACGCGCACTTCCAGGACACATCACGCAGAGTCACCGGAATGCCGGACGCCCGGCGCATTGACGGCGGGCATCTTCTGGTAGTTACTGTCATTTGACAGCGACTCCCTTCGCGTGCTCCGGAGGTCCTCCGTGCCCACCCCGCCCACCGACCAGGCGGCCGCGCCCGGGCCGGACCCCCGGCGCCGGCTCGCTCTCGTCGCGGTCACCCTGAGCGTCCTGGTGATCAGCTTCGACATGACCGTCCTGAACGTGGCACTGCCCACCCTGGCCTCGCAGCTGGGCGCCACCACCGGACAGCAGCAGTGGATCGTCGACTCCTACGCCGTGGTCTTCGCCGCCGTGATGCTCCCGGCCGGGCTGATCGGCGACCGCTTCGGCCGCCGGCGCACCCTCACCGTGGGACTCGTCCTGTTCGGCCTCGCCTCGGCCGTCGGCACCCTGGCCGACAGCCCCGGCACGCTGATCGCCGCCCGCGGCGCGATGGGCCTGGCCGGGGCACTGGTGATGCCGATGTCCATGGCGGTGATCCCCGGCCTCTTCCCGCCCGCCGAACAGCGCCGCGCCACCGCGGTCCTGGCCGCCGCGCTGGCCCTCGGCACCCCGCTCGGCCCGCTGGTCGGCGGGCTCCTGCTGCAGCACTTCTGGTGGGGCTCGATCTTCGCGGTCAACCTGCCGCTGGTGGCCGTCGGCATCACCGCCTGCGCCGTCCTGCTGCCGGAGACCCGCAACCCCGCCGCGCCCCCGATCGACGTGCCCGCGACCCTGCTCGGCGCCGGCGGGCTGGCCGCGCTCACCTACGGCATCATCGAGAGCCCCGAACACGGCTGGGGCGATCCGCCGGTGCTCGGCACGGTCGTCGCCGCGCTGGTCGCGCTCACCCTGCTCGTCCTGCGCAGCCGGCGCCGGCGCGACCCGGTGCTGGACCTCTCGCTGCTCGCCGACGCCGGCTTCCGCTGGTCGACGGTGGCCGCGACCCTGGTGTCGCTGGTGCTGTTCGGCGCGTTCTTCGTGCTCCCGCTGTACTTCCAGAGCGTCCTCGGCGCGGACGCCTTCGGCACCGGCCTGCGCCTGATGCCGATGATGCTCGGCCTGATGGTCGCGGCCCGGACGAGCGACCGACTGGTCGCCCGGACCGGCCCGCGGACGGTGGTCGTGCTCGGCCTCGCCCTGCTGGCCGGCGCCCTGCTGCTCGGCAGCCGCACGGAGGTCACGGACGGTTACGGGCCCGCCGCCGTCTGGCTCACCCTGCTCGGCATCGGCATGGGCCTGTCCCTCATCACCGCGCAGGCCACCGCCCTGCTCACGCTGCCGCCCGCCCGGGCCGGGGTCGGCTCCGGGCTGCTGCAGACCTTCCGCCAGGTCGGCGGCGCCGTCGGGGTGGCCGTCTTCGGCAGCCTGCTGGCCTACGCCTACCGGGGCGCGCTGGACACCGGCGGGCTCGGAGCGGACGCCGCCGAACAGGCCGGGCGGTCGGTGGTCGCCGCCGACGCGGTCGCCGCCGCGACCGGCGACCCGGCGCTGGCCGTCTCCGCGCACGGCGCCTACGTGCACGGGATGACCGTGGTGCTGCTGGTGTCCGGGGTGATCGCGGCGCTGTCGGCGGTGCTGGTCGCGCTGCGGATGCCGGCCGTCGAGCCGGCCGGCCCGGCCTCCGGAGCCGCCGCCGGAACCCCCGCCGGGTCCCCTCCCCCGGCGGCCGGCGGCCGGGCCCCCGGGTCCGCCGCGGGGTCGGCCGCGCCCGCGGGCGATCACGGATAATCGAAGGCATGAACGCATCGCAGTCGGCAGCGGCACCTCCGGCGGGACCGGGCGACCCGGTCCGGGCGACGCTGGAGGCGCCGCTGTCGCTGCGCGAGCGGAAGAAGCTGAAGACCCGCCAGGCGATCCGGCGCGAGGCCTACCGGCTGATCGCCGCCCAGGGCTACGAGAACACCACCGTGGACCAGATCGCGGCCGCCGCCGAGGTCTCCCCGTCCACCTTCTTCCGGTACTTCGCCACCAAGGAGGACCTCGTCCTCTCCGACGAGTACGACCCGGCGATGATCGAGGCCCTGCTCGCCCGCCCCACCGGTGAACCGTTCCTGCGCTCCTGCCGGGAGGCCCTGGTCGGGCTGATCCGCCAACTGCAGGAGCAAGAGCGCGAGGAACTGCTCGTCCGGATGCGGCTGACCATGGACGTCCCCGCGCTGCGTGCCCGGCTGATCGACCCCGGCAACGAGCCGCAGCGGCTCTACCTCACCGTGCTGACCCGGCGGGCCGGCGTCCGGGAGCCCACCTTCGCGATGCGGATCACCGCCGCCGCGATCGGTGCCGCCACCACCGAGACGGTGCTGCGGTGGGCCGAGGGCGGCGGCTCCGAGGAGATCGCCGACCTGGTCGACCGCTCGTTCGCGATCCTGGAGAGCGGGTTCGCCGACGTGTAGGCCACGGGTGGGGGCGGGCTCCGGG
>NZ_JBHJRC010000327.1:0-9052 GCF_042261735.1 Kitasatospora sp. NPDC056327
CCCCGGCCGGGGACGGCGCCGTCGGGTTTCCGCCCGGCGGCGGCCCGCCTCCGGGCCCCGCGCGGGGCGGTCCGGCACGGGGCCCGGCCACCCGACCGGAGCGGGCACGGGAGGTCGGGTCCGGCCCCGCGGCCCCCGCCTACGGTGGGGAGCGTCAACGAGGAAGGACGGGGCGGGCGGATGCTGGACCGGCTGAACCAGGCCATGGAGTACATCGAGGAGCACCTCGACGGGACGGTCGACGCGGCCGAACTGGCGCGGATCGCGACCACCTCCGAGTACCACTTCCGGCGGCTGTTCTCGGCGCTGGCCGGGATGCCGCTGTCCGAGTACCTGCGGCGCCGGCGGCTCACGCTGGCCGGGGCCGAGGTGCTGGCCGGGGAGCGGACGCTGCTCGACGTCGCGGTCCGCTACGGATACGGCTCGGGCGAGGCCTTCGCCCGGGCGTTCCGGGCGATGCACGGGGTCGGCCCCGGAGAGGCCCGGCGGGCGGGCACGGTGCTCGTCTCCCAGCCCCGGATGTCCTTCCGACTGGTCGTCGAAGGGAGTAGCAGCATGGAGTACCGAATCGTCGAGAGGCCCGCGTTCCGGGTGGTCGGCAAGCGGACGAGGGTCCCCCTGGTCCACGAGGGCCCCAACCCGGCCATGGTCGAGTTCATCAGGGGCCTCGGGCGGGAGACGGTCGAGCGGATCGCCGCCCTGTCCGAGCAGGAGCCCGGGGGCATCGTCTCGGTCACCGAGTTCTTCTCGGACAGCCGGGCGGAGGGCGTGCCGCTCGACTACTACCACGCCGCGGTGACCGGGACGGACGGCGAGGTGCCGGCGGACCTCGACGTGCGGGAGGTCCCGGCGGGCACCTGGGCGGTGTTCGCCAGTACCGGGGCGTACCCGCGGGCGCTGCAGGAACTGTGGCGGGACGTCTTCACCCAGTGGTTCCCGTCCAACCCGTACGAGTTCCGGCCGGGGCCCGAGATGCTCCGCGCCCGCCCCCTGCCGGGCGGCGAGGAGGCCGAGGCCGAGCTCTGGATCCCGGTGGTGCGCGCGGCGGCGGGCTGAGCCGCGCCGCGGTTCGGCCGCGCCCGTTCGGCCCAGTAGCGGCGGGCCCGGGACGGCCCCCGCCCGCATGCTGGGGCGGGGGCCGTCGAGCGGAGAGTGGAGCGGGGATGGCCAAGGCGTTCGGGTTCGTCGACTTCGGCGGGCCGGAGAATCAGGAGTTCCTGGACCGCCCGGTGCTGGAACCGGGCCCGGGGCAGCTGGCGATCGCGGTCCGGGCGGCCGGGGTGAACCCGGTCGACTGGAAGGTCCGCCGGGGCTTCCTCGGCCGGGAGCGCGCCCTGCCCGCCGTGATGGGCTCCGAGGCGGCCGGCGTGGTGGAGCGGGTCGGGCCCGGGGTCACCGGTTTCACGCCGGGCGACGAGGTGTTCGGGGTCGTGGCGGCGGGCGCGTTCGCCGAGCAGACCCTGCTGTCCGCCGGGGCGAGCGCGCTGAAACCCGCCGAGGTCGGCTTCGACCGGGTCGCCGCCCTGCCGGTCGCGGCCGCCACCGCGGACGACGCCCTCCGGGACGTCGGCGTGGGAGCCGGGCAGACCCTGCTGGTCCTCGGCGTCTCCGGCGGCGTGGGCAGCGCGGCCGCGCAGATCGCCCGCAGCCGGGGCATCCGGGTCGTCGGCACGGCGAGCGACGCCAACCGCGGCTACGTGGAGTCGCTGGGCGCCACCCAGGTCCGCTACGGGGAGGGCGTCGCCGACCGGATCCGGGCGGCCGCGCCGGACGGCGTGGACGGCATCCTGGACCTGGTCGGCGGGGACGACGCCCGCGCCGCCGCCGCGACCCTGGCCGACCGCTCCCGGCTGGTCTCCACCGCCGACCCGGCCACCGCGAAGGAGCTCGGCGGGCGCTACGTCACCCGTTCCACCACCCCCGGCACGCTCGCCGCCCTGGCCGGACTGGTGGCCGCCGGCGAGCTGGACCCGAACATCTCCCGGCACTTCCCGCTGGCCCACGCCGCCGAGGCGATGGCGCTCGTCGAGTCGGGCCACGCGCGCGGCAAGGTCGTGCTGGACATCGGTTGAGGCGAGGCCGGGGGAAGGTCGCGATGAAGCAGCGGAGGACGACCACCGGCGGCCCCTGCCGGGTCGGGCACGGCAGCGCCGACCCGGCGGCGGCCCAGCGGTTCTACGGCGAGCCGCTCGGCGCGGCGTTCGGCCTCCCCCAACGCTCGGACACCCGGGGCCGGCGCCGGCGCAGGGCGACCGCCGCCGCCACCGCCGTCACCAGCACGGCCGCCAAGGGCACCGCGTCCCCCACCCGGGTGTACCAGGTGGACGCGGCCGGCGCCGTCAGCGGCACCCGGACGACCAGCGCGCCGGTGGCGTCCGTGCCCAGCCGCCCCAGCTCCCGGCCCTGCGCGTCGAAGGCCGCCGAGACCCCGGTCAGCGAGGCCTGGACGGCCGGCCGGCCGGTCTCGGCCGCCCGGATCGCGGCCAGCGAGACGTGTTGCCCGGGCGCCCAGCTGCGCTGGAAGGTCGAGGTCGACGACTGGTAGACGAGCACCCGGGCACCGTCCCGGGCCGCGTTGCGGGCCATGTCGGGGAACGCCGACTCGAAGCAGATCAGCGCCCCGACCGGCAGCGCGCGCCCGGAGCGGTCCACCGTCGGCAGCAGGTGCTGGTCCGCGCCGGGCGCCCGGTTCTCGCCCGCGGCCCGGCTGACCCCGGCGATCCAGCCGAGCACCGGCCGCAGCGGGATGTACTCGCCGAACGGCACCAGCCGGATCTTCCGGTAGCGGTCGGCCACGCCGTCCGGCGACACCAGCACGGTGTCCTTGGAGATCCGCCCGTCCGCCTTGCGCGCGTCCTCGCCGGCCAGCAGCCCGGCCCCGGTCGCGGCGGACAGCGCGCGCAGCCGGCCGAGCGCCGCCGGGTCGCGGTCCAGGTCGGCGGTGGTGCTGGACTCGCCCCAGACGACGAGGTCCACCTGCTCCGCCGGGTGCCGCCCGACCAGTGCGGCGGTGGCGCGGGCACTGGCCTCGAACCGGGCCCGCGGGTCCTCGACGATCCCCGGCTGGACCAGCGCGATCCGTACCTCGTGCGGTTCCCCGCCGGTCGCCGGGGCGGGCGCCGGGCGCAGCGCGAACAGCAGCGGCCCGGCCGCGAGCACCGCCGCGGCGAACAGCACGGCCACCGCCCTGGGCCGCGGGTCGACGGCGGCGAGCAGCACCAGCACCGCGGTGTTGACCGCCACCACCGCCGCGCTGACCAGCCAGATCCCGCCCGCCGAGGCCAGCGCCAGGACGGCCGGGTGCTGCCACTGGGTGGCACCGAGCAGGGCCCAGGGCCCGCCCAACGCGGGCCAGGACCGCGCGTACTCGGTGGTCAGCCAGACCGCCGCGACCACCGGTGGCGCGAGCAGCGCCCGGCGGACCGTCAGCGGCGGGCGCAGCAGCCGCCACACCGTGACGCCCACCCCGGCCTGGAGCGCCCCGAACAGCACCGCGAGCAGCGGCAGCGCGGGACCGATCGAGGCGAACAGCCACGACATCCCGGTGAGGATGAAGCCGGCGCCGAACCACCACCCGCGCACCGCCGCCTCGCGCGCGCCCGGGGCCCGCTGCATCAGCAGCAGGCCGGGGACTAGCGCGACCCAGGCGAGCGCCGCGATCCCGGGGGCGGGGAAGGCGAGCACCGGCAGCGCCCCGGCGGCGAGTGCCGCCGCTCTGGGCCGGTACCGGGCCACGGCATCGGCGGGGCGGGTGGTACCGGTCCCGTCGGCGGGTGCGGCGGGACCGGTGGGGCCGGTGAGCAGGGGAGGGCGCGGCATGCCCCGCATTGTCCGCTTGGCGCGGCCCCGTCACCAGCCCCTCGATCACCCGAACGGAGTACCGGTTTCCCGCCGGCGGGCGCCCGGCCCGGTGTGGGGCCGGGGCCGCGGGCGGATCAGCGGCCGGGTCCGCGGGCCGATCAGCCCTCGTCGCCCTCCAGGTCGCCCTCGGTCTCCAGGAACGCCGCCTGCAGCTGCTCGATCAGCTCCGGGTCCGGCTGCTCCCAGAGCCCGCGGCTCGCCGCCTCCAGCAGCCGCTCGCTGATCCCGTGCAGCGCCCACGGGTTGGCGCCCGCCAGGAACTCCCGGTTGACCGGGTCCAGCACGTACTCCTGGGTGAGCTTCTCGTACATCCAGTCCGCGACCACGCCGGTCGTGGCGTCGTACCCGAAGAGGTAGTCGACGGTCGCGGCCATCTCGAACGCGCCCTTGTAGCCGTGGCGGCGCATCGCCTCGATCCAGCGCGGGTTGACCACCCGGGCGCGGAAGACCCGGGCCGCCTCCTCGGTCAGGGTGCGGGTGCGGACCGTCTCCGGGCGGGTCGAGTCGCCGATGTACGCGGTCGGCGCCTTGCCGGTGAGCGCCCGCACGGTGGCCACCATGCCGCCGTGGTACTGGAAGTAGTCGTCCGAGTCGGCGATGTCGTGCTCGCGGGTGTCGGTGTTCTTCGCGGCGACGGTGATCCGCTTGTACGCGGTCTCCATCTCCTCCCGGGCCGGCCGCCCGTCCAGGCCGCGCCCGTACGCGTAGCCGCCCCAGACCGTGTACACCTCGGCGAGGTCGGCGTCGGTGCGCCAGTCACGGCTGTCGATCAGCTGGAGCAGGCCCGCGCCGTAGGTGCCGGGGCGGGAGCCGAAGACCCGGGTGGTGGCCTTGCGCTCGTCGCCGTGCACGGCGAGGTCGGCCTGCACGTGCGCGCGCACGAAGTTGTCCGCCGCCGGCTCGTCCTGGGCGGCGGCCAGGCGCACCGCGTCGTCCAGCAGCGCGACCACGTGCGGGAAGGCGTCCCGGAAGAAGCCGGAGATCCGCAGCGTGACGTCGATCCGCGGGCGGCCCAGCTCCTCAAGGGTGATGGGCTCCAGGCCGGTGACCCGGCGCGAGGCGTCGTCCCAGACCGGGCGGACGCCGAGCAGCGCGAAGGCCTCGGCGATGTCGTCGCCGGCCGTGCGCATGGCGCTGGTGCCCCACAGCGACAGGCCCACCGAGGGCGGGAAGGCGCCGTCGTTGTCGGCCCGGTAGCGCTCGACCAGCGAGGCGGCGAGCGCCTGGCCGGTCTCCCAGGCGAGCTTGCTGGGCACGGCCTTGGGGTCGACGGAGTAGAAGTTGCGGCCGGTCGGCAGCACGTTGACCAGACCGCGCAGCGGGGAGCCGGACGGGCCGGCCGGGACGAAGCCGCCGCGCAGCGCGTGCAGCACGGCGTCCAGCTCGCCGGTGGTGGCGGCCAGCCGCGGCACCACCTGGGCGGCGGCGAAGTCCAGGACCTCGCGCACGGCGCCGGGCAGTCCGGCGGCGACCTTCTCCACCGCCCCGGGCGCCCAGTCGGCCGCCTCCATGGCCTCGACCAGCTCGCGGGCCTTCGCCTCGGCCGCGTCGGTGGCGCCGAGGGTGAGCGCGGCCTCGTCCAGGCCGAGCGCCTCGCGCAGACCGGGCAGCGCGCTGACGCCGCCCCAGATCTGCCGGGCGCGCAGGATGGCCAGCACGATGTTGACCCGGTCGGTGCCCACCGGCGCCTGGCCGAGGACGTGCAGGCCGTCGCGGATCTGCGCGTCCTTGACCTCGCAGAGCCAGCCGTCGACGTGCAGCAGGAAGTCGTCGAAGCCGTCGTCCTCGGGGCGCTCCTCCAGGCCGAGGTCGTGGTCCAGCCGGGCGGCCTGGATCAGCGTCCAGATCTGGGCGCGGATCGCGGGCAGCTTCGCCGGGTCCATCGCGGCGATGTTGGAGTGCTCGTCGAGCAGCTGCTCCAGGCGCGCGATGTCGCCGTAGGAGTCGGCGCGGGCCATCGGCGGCACCAGGTGGTCGACCAGGGTGGCGTGGGCGCGGCGCTTGGCCTGGGTGCCCTCGCCCGGGTCGTTGACCAGGAACGGGTAGACCAGCGGCAGGTCGCCGAGGGCGGCGTCCGGGCCGCACTCGGCGGACAGCGCGGCGGTCTTGCCGGGCAGCCACTCCAGGTTGCCGTGCTTGCCGAGGTGGACCACGGCGTGCGCGCCGAAACCGCCGTCGGACTGCTCGGCGGCGATCCAGCGGTAGGCCGCCAGGTAGTGGTGGGACGGCGGGAGGTCCGGGTCGTGGTAGATCGCGACCGGGTTCTCGCCGAAGCCGCGCGGCGGCTGGATCAGGACCAGCAGGTTCCCGGAACGGATCGCGGCGAGCACGATGTCGCCGTCCGGGTTCTGCGAGCGGTCGACGTACAGCTCGCCGGGGGCCGGGCCCCAGTGCTCCTCCACCCCGGCGCGCAGGCCCGCGGGCAGGGTCGCGTACCAGCGGCGGTAGTCGGCGGCCGGGATGCGCACGGGGTTGCGGGACAGCTGCTCCTCGGTCAGCCAGTCCTGGTCGTAGCCGCCGGCCGCGATCAGCGCGTGGATGAGGGCGTCGCCCTCGTGCGCGTCCTCGGTGTCCGTGTCCAGCCCGGGGAGGCCATCGCCGAGGTCCATGCCCTCCTCGCGCAGCGCGGTCAGCAGCCGCACCGCGCTCGCCGGGGTGTCCAGACCGACGGCGTTGCCGACCCGGGCGTGCTTGGTCGGGTACGCCGACAGCACCAGCGCGAGGCGGCGCTCGGCGGCCGGGACGTGCCGCAGGCGGGCGTGCGCGACGGCCACGCCGGCCACCCGGGCGGCGCGCTCCGGGTCCGCGGCGTAGACGGTGAGGCCGTCCTCGTCCAGCTCCTTGAAGGAGAACGGGACGGTGATCAGCCGGCCGTCGAACTCGGGCACCGCGATCTGGGTGGCGGTGTCCAGCGGGGACAGGCCGTCGTCGCTGGCCTCCCACTGGGCGCGCGACCAGGTCAGGCAGAGCGCCTGGAGGATCGGCCGGTCCAGCGCGGCGAGCGCGCCCGCGTCCCAGGCCTCCTCGTCGCCGCCGGCCTGGGCGTCGGCGGGGCGGGTGCCGCCCGCGGCGAGCACGGTGGTGACGAGGGCGTCGGCCTCGCCGAGCGCGGCCAGCAGCTCCGGTTCGGCGCCGCGCAGCGAGGCGCAGTAGTACGCCCGGGCCTGCGCGCCCCGGTCCTCGATCGCCCGGCAGAGGGTCTCCACGAAGGCGGTGTTGCCGCTCATGTGGTGGGCGCGGTAGTAGAGCACCGCGACGGTCGGGCCCTCGGACGTCCGGGCCTCGCGCTCCAGCGGGCCCCAGGCCGGGGCGGAGGCGGGCGGGGCGAAGCCGTGGCCGGTGAGCAGCACGGTGTCGGAGAGGAAGGCGCCGAGTTCGGCCAGGTTGGCCGCGCCGCCGTGCGCCAGGTAGGCGTGCGCCTCGGCGGCGATGCCGGCCGGGACGGTGGACAGCTCCATCAGCTGGGCGTCGGGGGCCTGCTCACCGGTCAGTACGACCACCGGGCGGGGGCCGGCGAGCAGCGCGTCCAGGCCCTCCTGCCAGGCGCGGCGTCCGCCGAGCAGCCGGACCACCACCAGCTCGGTGCCCTCCAGCAGGGCGGGCAGGTCCGCGGGCGCGAGCCGGGCCGGGTTGCCGAGCCGGTAGCGCACCGGTCCCTCGGCGGCACGGGCGCTCAGCAGGTCGGTGTCGGACGTCGACAGCAGCAGAATCATGCGAAGGCCCTCCCGGCCTCGACGGCGGGCATGGACACTGGCACGGGCGCCGGCGACCAGGTGGTCGCGGGCATGCGGCGGCGCATGGCTTCAAGCCTTCCTCGGGGTCCGCGCCCCGGGCCGGTGGAGGACGGCAGGAGTTCCTGGCTCCCGCGTTCCCCCGGCGCCCCGCTGGGCGGTGCTCCGGTGAACCGCGGTCACAGTGGCGGGACCGCACCGGGTTCGCACCGGTTTCCTCCCCTGCGCCGTCGCTGGCGTGCGGGCGGTCCGCGGGGACCGCCCGCCAGCATCGTACGGGGTGCGGCTGAGCAGGGGGAGTACGGGTTTGCTTCGGCCTTCCCACGGCACCGGGCACGACGGGCCTCGGGATCGAAGGTGTGAGCGACGGTACGACGGCAACCCATCGGATCATCGGTATGCTCGCCGCCATGCCTCCCGAACCCGACGCCACCGCGCCGGGCGCCGCCGTGCCCGACCGGGCGCGTCCGGACGCCTGCCCAGGGGCCCTTCGTCTGCACACCGCCGACGACGGCGCCCTGGCCCGGGTCAGGCTTCCCGGCGGACTGCTGACGGAACGTCAGGCCCGTGCGCTGGCCGACGCCGCGCAGGAGCTCGGCGACGGCCGGCCGGAGATCACCTCGCGCGGCAACGTCCAGCTGCGCGGTCTCGCCCCGGACTGCGGCGGCGAACTCGGCGGGCGGCTGCGCGCCGTCGGCCTGCTGCCCTCCGACACCCACGAGCGGGTCCGCAACATCGTCGCCTCGCCCGGCCCCGCGCCCGGCCCCGCCGACGTCCGGGCCTGGGCGCGCGAACTCGACGCGGCCCTGTGCGCCGCCCCCTGGGCGACCGGCCTCTCCGGCAAGTTCCTGTTCGCACTGGACGACGGAAGCGGCGACGTCGCCGCGCTCGACGCCGATGTGACATTGATCGCAGGCCCGGCGGGCACCGCCCTGCTGCGCCTCGGCCGGGCCGCCACCGTGCGGCCGGTGCCCGCCGGGCGGGCGGTCGGCGCGGCGCTGGAGGCCGCCCGGGAGTTCCTGGACGCCCAGCGCGCGGCCGGCCTGCGGGCCTGGCACCTGCGCGAACTGCCCGGTCTGCTGCCGCCGGGCCCGCTGCCGCTGCCGGCGCTGCCCGGCACCCGTCCGCCGCTGGGCGTCCTGCCCGGGGACGGGCCGGGCACGGTGGCCGGACTGCACGTCGGCCTGCGCTTCGGCCGGGCCGGCGCGGACCAGTGGCGGGCTCTGGCCGGCGCCGCCGAGGGCGAGCTGCGGCTCACCCCGTGGCGCGGCGTGGTGCTGCCCGGTGCGCCCGCCGGGCGGCTCGCGGGCCTCGCGGCGGCCGGCTTCCGGACCGCGGCCGGGACGGACTGGGACGGCGCGAGCGCCTGCACCGGGCTGCCGGGCTGCGCGAAGTCGCTGGCCGACGTCCGCGCCGACGCGCTCGGGGCGCTGGACGCGGCGCCCCGCACCGCGTCCAGC
>NZ_JBHJRC010000328.1:0-9029 GCF_042261735.1 Kitasatospora sp. NPDC056327
GCGCGGCCCCGTACCGGGCCGCGCCGCCCGTACCCCTCGAACTCTCCCTGCCCCGCACCTCCCCTCCCCGCGGCGGCCCCGCCCACGGCGATCCCGCCCGAGGCCACCCTGCCCGCCGCCCCGACGTGCGCCGAATGGAACACCCCATGACCGACCTCCAGGACCCCGCCACCGGGCTGTCCGCGACCAGACGCGCCCTGCTCGCCCAGCGGCTGCGCTCGGCCGCGGCCACCACGGCGGGCGCCACCGGAACCGCACCCGCGATCACCGTCCCCGCCCGGCCCGCCGGAACCGGGGCACCGCTCTCCAGCGGCCAGGAACGACTCTGGTTCATGGACCAGTTCGCCCCCGGCACCACCGCCTACACCCTCGCCCCGGCCCGCATGCTGCGCGGCCCGCTCGACCGCACCGCGCTGGACGCCGCCCTCGCCGACCTGCTGGCCCGGCACGAGGCGCTGCGGATGACCTTCCCCGCCACGCCCGAGGGGACCGCCGAGCTGCGGATCGCCGAACCCGGCCCCTGCCCGGCCGAGTTCGTCGACGCCACCGGCGACCCCGACCCGGCCGCTCGCGCCGCCCGGGAACTCGGCGAGCGGGTGGCGGTCCCCTTCGACCTCGCCACGGGCCCGCTGCTGCGCGCCCTGCTGGTGCGCACCGCCCCGGACGAGCACGTGCTGGCCCTGGTCATGCACCACATCGTCAGCGACGGCTGGTCGCTCGACATCCTGAACCGCGAGCTGGACGCCCTCTACGCCCGGCACGCCCACGGCACCCCGGACGCGCTGGCGGACCTGCCGGTGCAGTTCGGCGACTACGCCGCCTGGCAGCAGGAGCGCCTGAGCGGCGAGGCGCTGTCCGCCTCCCGGGCGTACTGGCGCGGGGAACTGCGCGACGTACCGGCCCTGGAACTGCCCACCGACCGCCCCCGGCCGCCGGTGCTCACCTTCGACGGCGCCGCCACCGAGTTCCACTGGAGCCCCGAACTCGGCCGCGGCGTCGCCGCCCTGGCCCGCTCCGCCGGCGCCTCCGGGTACATGGTGCTGATGGCCGCGCTGCAGGTGCTGCTCGGCCGGCACGCCGGGCGCCGGGACTTCGCGATCGGTTCGGCCGTCGCCGGCCGCCTCCACCGCGAACTGGAGGGCGTGGTCGGCCTCTTCGTCAACATGCTGCCGATCCGGGCCCGGCTTGAGGGTGACCCGACCTTCACCGAACTGCTCGGCCGGGTCCGCGGCACGACGCTCGACGCGTACACCCACCAGGAGGTGCCGTTCGAGCAGATGGTGGCCGACCTCGACATCGAGCGCGACGTCAGCCGCTCCGCCGTGTTCCAGGTCAGCTTCGCCTTCCAGAACTACGGCGACCGCGGCGCGGCGGCGACCGCCGCCTCCGCCGGTGCGCCGGCCGCCGAGAGCTTCGGGCACGAGGCCGCCACCACCCGCACCGACCTCGCGTTCTACCTGCGGGAGAAGTCCGACGGCGGCCTGTACGGGCTGATCACCTACCGCACCGACCTGTTCGACGCCACCACCGTGGAACACCTGGCCGAGCGCTTCGAGCAGCTGGTCGCGGCGGCCGTCGCCGACCCCGGGCGGCCGGTCTCCCGGCTGCCGCTGCTCACCCCCGGCGAGCGGCGGGACGTCCTGGAGCGCTGGGCCGCCGGCCCCGCGCTGCCCGACCCGGCCGACGGCCCGCACACGCTGACCGCCCTGCTCGCCGCCACCGCACGCACCCATCCCGACCGCCCGGCCCTGGAGGCCGGGGGCCGCACCGTCGACTACCGCGAACTCGACGAGCGGGCCACCGGCCTCGCCCGCCGGCTGCGGGCGCTCGGCGTCGGGCCGGACGACCGGGTCGCCGTCTGCCTGGAGCAGTCGCCCGAACTCGCGGTCGCCCTGGTCGGCGTGCTGAAGGCGGGCGGCGCCTACCTGCCGCTGGACCCCGAGCAGCCGCCCGCCCGGCTGGCCCACCTGGTCGCCGACGCCGGCGTGCGGGTGCTGCTCACCGACTCCGTGCTGCGCGAGCGCTTCCCCGGGTACGACGGTGCCGAGCTGCTGCTGGACACCGAGCCCGCGCGGCGCGACCCGGAGCCGCTGGAGGAGCTCTCCGGCGCGGACCACCTGGCCTACGTGATCTACACCTCCGGCTCCACCGGCGCCCCCAAGGGCGTCGCCGTCCAGCACCGGCAGATCCTCAACTACCTGGCCGGGGTGCGGGAACGGCTGCGGATCGAGCCGGGCGCCGGGTACGGGCTGCTGCAGTCGCTCTCCTTCGACTTCAGCATCACCATGCTCTACCTCGCGCTGAGCACCGGCGGCCGGGTCCACCTGCTGCCGCGCCGCATCGCGGGCGCCGAACTCGCCGAGCGGATCGAGTCCCTGCGGCTCGACTACCTCAAGATGACGCCCTCCCACCTGGCCGCGCTCGGCGCCGACGCCCCCATGGAGCGGCTGCTGCCCCGCCGGGCGCTGGTGCTCGGCGGCGAGGCCTCGGCCTGGCCGTGGGCCGCCGAGCTGGCCGCGCTCGGCCGGTGCGCGGTCTTCAACCACTACGGCCCGACCGAGGCCACCGTCGGCGTGACCGTGCACGAGGTCACCGCCGGGGCCTCCGGACCGGGCAGCACCCCGATCGGCACCCCGCTCGCCGGGGCCCGCTGCCACGTCCTGGACGAGGAGATGCAGCCGGTGCCGCCGGGCGTCACCGGCGAGCTGTACCTGGGCGGCGACCGGCTGGCCCGCGGGTACCTGGGCCGCCCCGGGCTGACCGCCGAACGCTTCGTCGACGACCCGTTCGGCGCGACCGGCGACCGGCTCTACCGCACCGGCGACCTGGCCCGCTGGCGCGCCGACGGCACGCTCGACTACCTGGGCCGGGCCGACGACCAGATCAAGGTGCGCGGCTACCGGGTGGAGCCCGGCGAGATCGAGGCCGCCCTCACCTCCCTGCCCGGCATCGGCCAGGCCGTGGTGCTCGCCCGCGGCGAGGGCCTGCGGCAGATGCTGGTCGCCTACCTGGAACACCCGGGAGGCGGCCCCGTCCCGGCCGCCGCCGACCTGCGCGACGCCCTCGGCGAGGTGCTGCCGGACTACATGGTCCCGGCCCGCTTCGTCGTGCTCGACCGGCTGCCGCTGCTGGCCCACGGCAAGGTCGACCGCCGCAACCTCCCCGAACCCGAGGAACCCACCGCGAGCGGGGAGTTCGTCGAGCCCGAGGGCGAGGCCGAGGAGTTCCTCGCCGGGCTGTGGGCGGAGCTCCTGGGCGTGCCCCGGGTGGGCGCCCTGGACGACTTCTTCGAGCTCGGCGGGCACTCGCTGCTGGCCACCCAGGTGGTCGCCAAGCTGCGCCGCGCCTTCCCCGAACTCCCCACCCCCGTCGGGGTGATGGACCTCTTCAAGTACCCCACCGTGCGCCGGCTGGCCGCCCTGGTCAGCGACCCGCACGCCGACCGCTGCCCGCGCAGCCTGCTGCACCTCCTCACCCCGGCCGGCCGCCGCACCACCGCGAGTCTGGTCTGCACCCCGTACGGCGGCGGCAGCGCGCTGATCTACAAGCCGCTCGCCGACGCCCTGCCCGCCGACTGGGCCCTGCACTCGCTCGCCGTCCCCGGCCACGAGCTGGGCGAGGAGGCGATGGACATCGACGAGGTCGCGGCCGGCTGCGCCCAGGAGATCCTGGACACCGTCGAGGGCCGCATCGTCCTGTACGGCCACTGCGGCGTCGGCGTCCGGCTGGCCGTGGAGATCGCCCGGCGGGTGGAGGCGGCGGGCCGCGAGATCGAGGCCGTCCACCTCGGCGGCATCTTCCCGTTCGCCCGGCCGCGCGGCCGCGGCGCCGCGATCGGCGAGTGGTGGTCCCGCACCGCGGACCGGCTGCGCAGCGACCAGGGCATGATCAACGCCCTGGCGGCGGCCGGCCTGGACACCGACGAGGTCGGCACCGAGCAACTGCGCCTCATGGTGGCCAACCGCCGGATCGGCACCCGGGAGGCCGAGCAGTACTTCACCCGGCTGTTCGAGAGCGAGGAGGGCCGGATCGCCGCCCCGGTGTACGCGGTCTGCGGCGACCGGGACCCGGCCACCGAGTTCTACGAGGAGCGCTACCGCGAGTGGCACCGGCTCAGCGACACCACCGGTGTCGTGGTGCTGGACGAGGCCGGTCACTTCTACCTCAAGTACCGGGCCGCCGAGCTCGCCGGGATCCTCACCACCGTGCACCGCTCGGTGGCGGACGGCGAGGAGGAGCGGCACCGGCGCGAGGAGGGGTCCACCTGGTGGCTCGCCGGGCTCTCCCGGGACGCCGAGCGGTCCGCGGAGGCCGCCGCGTCCGCCGCCCGGTCCGCCCCGGTGCGGCCGACCATGCGCCGCTTCCTCGGTGTCGCGGCCGGCCAGCAGATCTCGATGATCGGCTCGGCGCTCACCGAGTTCGCCCTGCCGGTCTGGATCTACCTGACCACCGGTTCGCTGGCGCAGTTCGGCCTGCTGGCCGCCTGCGGCCTCGTCCCCGGCATCCTCGCCGCACCGGTCGCGGGCGCCCTGGTGGACCGCGGCGACCGGCGCCGGATCATGCTGTACGGCGATGTCGCGGCAGGCCTCACCCAGGCGGTGATGCTGCTGCTGTACCTGATGGACTCGCTGCACGTCTGGCACGCGTACGTGCTGATAGCGGTGCTGTCCACGGCGCTCACCTTCCAACGGCTGGCCTGGAACTCGGCCGTGCCGCAGCTCGTCCCCAAGCGCTTCCTCGGCCGGGCCAACGGCGTCGTCCAGATGGCCTTCGGGCTCGCCCAGTTCCTCGTGCCGCTGTTCGCCGTCGGCCTGCTGTCGGCGCTCGGCCTCGGCGGCATCCTCGTCCTCGACGTCGCCAGCTACGTGATCGCCACCGGTGTCACGCTGGCCATGCGCTTCCCCGACGTGATGGCCGCGCGGCGCCGGGAGAGCGTCGGCTCCGAGATCCGGGCCGGCTTCCGGCGGGCGCTCGGCAGCAGGAACTTCCGGGCGATGCTGCTGTTCTTCGCGGTGCTCAACATCTTCCTGTCGCCGCTGTTCCTGCTCACCACCCCGCTGGTGCTCTCCTTCGCCCCGCTCGCGGCGGCCGGCTGGGTGTCGGTCGCGGCCGGCCTCGGTGCCGTGCTGGGCGGCCTGACCCTGCTCGCCTGGGGCGGGCCGCGCCGGCTGCGGCTGCGCGGCGTCCTGTTCGCCACCCTCGGTCTGGCCGCCGCCTGCCTGGTGACCGGTCTGCGCCCGAGCGTGCTGCCGGTGGCGCTCGGCGCGTTCGGCATGGCCTACGGGCTGGCGCTGGTCAACGGCGTCTACGCGACGATCGTGCAGACCAAGGTGCCGCTGCGCTTCCACGGCCGGGTGATCGCGGTCAACACCATGGTGGCCTGGTCCACCCTGCCGGTCGGTTTCGCCCTCGTCGCACCGCTCGGACCGCGTCTGGTCCAGCCGTGGGTCGACGAGGACGGTGCGCTGGCCGGCACCGTCGGCCGACTGATCGGCACCGGTGACGGGCGCGGCATCGGTCTGCTCTACCTGCTCTTCGGCCTGGCCATGGCCCTGCTCGTGGCGGTCTGCCTGGCCGTTCCGGCGCTGCGCCACTTCGACCGCGACGTGCCGGACGCCGAACCCGACGACCTGGTCGGCCTGGCCACCCTGGCGGCCCGTCACGGGGACGCCCCGGCGACCGCGACCGCCTCCGCACCCCTGAAAGCGTCCGTGAACGCGTCCGTGAACGCGTCCGTGCCCGCCGCGGACGTCACGCCGCCCGCCCCCGCAACCGTCCCCGCCACGGCCGCCGCCGTGCGCCGCACCGGAACCGAGGCCGCCGCCCGATGACCACCACCGACCGGGCGGCCGGCCCCGCCCGCCCCGCCGAGACCGTCCACCCGCTCACCGAGGAACAGCGCCGGCTCTGGTTCCTCCAGCAGCTCCACCCGGCCGACGCCGGCTTCAACATGTACCTGTGCCGCCGGTGGAGCGGCCCGCTGGACGTCACCGCGCTGCGCACCGCCCTCGACCGGCTGACCGACCGCCACGAGCCGCTGCGCACCCGCTTCGCCCTGGACGGCGAGGCACCCGTGCAGCTGGTCGAGCCCCCCGCGCCCGTCCCGCTCGACCTCGTCGCGCTGGCCCCCGGCGCCGCCGAGCAGGACTTCACCGAGGCCTGCCGCCCGAGCGTCAACGCGCCGTTCGACCTCGCCGGCCGGCCGCCGCTGCGCGCCGTCCTGGTCTCCGCCGGTCCGGACGAGCACGCCTTCGCGCTCGTCGTGCACCACATCGTCTCGGACGGCTGGTCGTTCCGGATCCTCTGGCGCGAGCTTCTCGCGCTCTACCGGGAGGCGCTCGGCGGGGCCCCGGCCGGGCTGGCGCCGCTCGCCCTGCGGTACGGCGACGTCGCCCGCGCCGAACAGCGGCGGGCGGCGGACGGCGGGGCCGAGGCCGCGTTCCGCTACTGGGCCGAGAAGCTGGCCGGCACCGGCCGGCTGCGGCTCCCGCTGGACCACCCGCGCCCGGAGGACCCCCGGCACCCGGCGGGCTTCGCCACCGTGGCGCTCGACCCCGCGCTGACGGCCGGGCTGGACGCACTGGCCCGCCGCGAGCGCTGCACCCCGTTCATGGTGCTGCTGGCCGCCTACCAGTGCGTGCTCGCCCGGTGGACCGGCAGCACGGACTTCGTGGTCGGCACCCCGCTCGCGGGCCGCACCGAGGCTGCCCAGGAGGAGCTGGTCGGCTACTTCGCCCGCACCGGCGTGCTCCGCGCCGACCTCACCGGCGAGCCCGGCTTCCGCACCGTGCTGCACCGCGTCCGGACCGCAACCCTGGGCGCGCTGAGCCACCAGGACGTCCCGCTGGAGCGGCTCGCCGCCCACCTGGACCTGCCCGCCGAGGCCGGCGCCGCACCGCTCTACCAGGCGGTGTTCGTGCACCAGAGCCAGTACGACCTGGCGGCCGGGGAGGACGGCGGAGCCGAGCTGCCGTCCGGGGTGCGCACGGCCTCCATGGACTCCGGGTTCGAGCGCGCCAAGACCGATCTGCTGCTGGACAGCTGGCGCACCCCGGACGGCGGGCTGACGCTCTCCTTCTGCTTCGACCGTGAGGTGTTCGACCCGGCGACGGTGGCCGCGCTCGGCACCCGCTGCCGGTCGCTGCTGACCGCCGCCGTCGACGACGTCACGGTGCCGCTGCACGGCGACTGGCTGATCGGTCCGGAGGAACGCGCCGGGCTGCTCGCCCTCGGTGCGGGGCCCGCCGCCCCCGGGGCGGTCCGCCCCGTCCTCGACCGCTTCGCCGAGCGGGTGGCCGCCGCCCCCGGCGCCCCGGCGCTGGAGTGCGACGGCGAGGTCCTCTCGTACGCCGAACTCGACCGCCGTTCCACCGAACTGGCCGCCCGGCTGGACGGGGCCGCCGGACAGCTGGTAGCCGTCCGGCTCGCCCCGTCCTTCGACCTGGTGACCGCCCTGCTGGCGGTCTGGAAGGCGGGCGCCGGCTACCTGCCGCTCGACCCGGCCCACCCTGCGGAGCGGCGGCAGCTGATGCTCCGCGAGTCGGGCGCCGTGCTGCTGCTCACGGACGAGGACGGCGGCCTGCGCGTCCTGCCCGGCGCCGCCCCGGCGGCCGACGGCGACCGCTCGGGCCTCGCCTACGTCCTCTACACCTCCGGCTCCACCGGCACGCCCAAGGCCGTCGCGGTCGACCACGCCGCGCTGGCCGCCCGCGTCGACTGGATGGCCGGACCGGACGGCTACCGGCTGACGCCCGGGGACCGGATCGTCCAGTTCGCCTCGATCGGGTTCGACACCCACGCCGAGGAACTGTGGCCCGCCCTCGCCTCCGGCGCCCGGGTCGTGCTGCTGCCCGGCGGCGGCCGCACCCTGCCGGAGCTGCTGCAGGGCCCGCACGGACCGTCCGTCACCGTGCTCGACCTGCCGACCGCCTACTGGGAGGAGCTGGTCTCGCACGGCACCACCCCCTGGCCGGCCGCGCTGCGCCTGGTGGTGCTCGGCGGCTCGGAGGTGCGGGCGGACACCGTCGCGCGCTGGCGGGAGCGGCACGGCGACACCGTGCGGCTGGTCAACACCTACGGCCCGACCGAGGCCACCGTCATCGTCACCGCCGCCGAGCTCGGCGCCCCGGACGCCGGACGGCGCCCGCCGCTCGGCCGTCCGCTGCCGGGCGTGCGGCTGTATGTGCTGGACGGGCGCGGCGCGCTGCTGCCGCGCGGGTCGGAGGGCGAGCTGTACCTCGGCGGCACCGGCCTGGCCCGCGGCTACCTGGGCCGGCCCGACCTGACGGCCGCGGCGTTCGTCGAGGACCCTTTCGCCGGCGGGCGGATGTACCGCACCGGCGACCGGGCCCGCTGGCGCCCCGACGGGACCCTCGACTACCTCGGCCGGACCGACGAGCAGGTCAAGCTGCGCGGCTACCGGATCGAGCCCGCCGAGATCGAGGCGGCGCTGACCGGCCATCCGGAGGTGGCCCGGGCCGCCGCCGTCGTCCTCGACGGGCGCCGTCTGGTCGGGTACGCCGTCCCGGCGGCGGGCGCCCTTCCCGCGCCCGCCGCCCTGCGGGAGCACCTCGTCCGCGCGCTGCCCGCGTACCTCGTCCCGGACACCGTCGTCCTGCTCGACGCCCTGCCGCTGACCATCAACGGCAAGCTGGACACGGCCGCCCTGCCGGCGCCGGAACCGGCCTCCGCACGCGGCTACGTGGCACCGCGCACCGACGCCGAGGAGCTGGTCACCCAGCTCTGGCAGGAGGTGCTCGGCGTACCCAGGGTCGGCGCGCTCGACGACTTCTTCGAGCTCGGCGGGGACTCCCTGCTGGTGACCAGGGTCGTCTCCCGGATCCGTGCGGGGGTGGGCCTGGACGTCCCGATCCGGGACGCCTTCGAGCTCTCCACGGCCGCCGCGCTCGCCGCGCGCGTCGAGGAGCTGCTGATCGCCGAGATCGAGGCGCTGAGCGAGGACGAGGTCGCCGACCGGCTCGACGGCTGATCACGGGCGGGGCGCGGGGGGGGGGCGGGGCCCCCCCGCC
>NZ_JBHJRC010000329.1:0-8994 GCF_042261735.1 Kitasatospora sp. NPDC056327
AGGGTGCGGACCGCTCCGCACCGGGCCCGCCGCCCGGCGTCACCCCCGGCCGGCGTCACGCGGCCTCGAAGCCCGCGTGGTCGGCGATCTTCTTGAGCTCGGCCAGGGCGTGCTTCTCGATCTGGCGGATCCGCTCACGGGTCAGCCCGTGCTGCTTGCCCACCTCGGTCAGGGTGCGCTCACGGCCGTCCTCCATGCCGTAGCGCGACCGGATGATCGAGGCCGTCCGGTCGTCCAGCCGCCCGATCAGACCGTCCAGCTCCTCCCGGCGGAGCATGACCATCACGGCGTCCTCCGGGGACGTCGCCCCGGTGTCCTCGACCAGGTCGCCGAACTGGGTCTCGCCCTCGTCGTCGACCGACATGTTCAGGCTGACCGGATCCCGCGCCCAGTCCAGCACGTCCTTGATCCGGGCCTCGGTGGTGTCCAGCTCGGCCGCGATCTCGGCCGGCTCGGCCTCCCGGCCCAGTTCCTTCGACTTCTCCCGCTGCACCCGCCGGATCCGGCCGAGCTCCTCCACCAGGTGGACGGGCAGCCGGATGGTGCGCGACTGGTCGGCGATCGAGCGGGTGATCGCCTGCCGGATCCACCACGTCGCGTAGGTGGAGAACTTGAAGCCCTTGGCGTAGTCGAACTTCTCGACCGCGCGGACCAGGCCGGCGTTGCCCTCCTGGATGAGGTCCAGCAGCGGCAGGCCGCTGCGCGGGTAGCGCCGGGCGACGGCGACCACCAGACGGAGGTTGGAGCGGATGAAGACGTCCTTGGCGCGCTCGGCGTCCTCGGCTATCGCCTCCAGCTCCTCGCGCCGCACACCCTTGGGGAGTTCGCCCTCCTCCAGCAGATGGCGGGCGTACACGCCGGCCTCGATCCGCAGCGAGAGCTCGACCTCCTCGGCGGCATCGAGCAGGGGTGTCCTGGCGATCTCGTCGAGGTACATGCCGACCAGGTCACGGTCGGCCTCAAGGTTGGTCGGGCGGGCCGCGCGAGTCCGGTCGGCCCTGTCGCGAACGACGGCACGGGTGGCCATGCTTGCTCCCTTTGCTGATGTCTGCCGAGGTCTGGCTGCCTCGCCCCCAGGAGGGCAAGAAGTGCGGGCCCCGCGGGCCTCACACGTAACGATCCAACGAACAGATTCCGGACAACATTCCCAAGTCGCTCAGATTTCTCCGGCGATGCAGTATCCTGCGGAATTTCACCCGCTCCGGGACGGAGTGTGACGGGATCAGCACTCGGAGTGCCCTCCGGGGCGGCCTCGGCGCCTCCCCGCGCGCACCCCTCACCTCCCCCAACCCCGCGGACTCCGGGCGCGTTCCCGCGCGCGGCGCGCCCACACCCCGGCGCACGCAGGTCCTCCGCACAAAAGATGCCAAATCGCTATCGCCGCAGCACGCGATCCGACCGGGCCGCTGGGAAGGTGTCAGCCATGCACCTGACCAACAGCTCGCCCACCATCACCCCGCGTGACCGTCACCTGCTCCGGCACGCGACGCTCGCGGTCTGCTGCGCCGCGCTGTTCGCCACCCTGGCGGCCCTGGTGCAGACCGGCTGGAGCCCGCTCGCCCGGCTCGACCGCGTGCTCACCGACCACCTGCACCGCTTCGCGTCCGATCACACCGTGTGGACCGCCTCGGTGCAGATGTTCTCCGACGTCGGCGGAACGATCACCATGCGCGCCGCACTCGGCGTGACCGCCGTCTGGCTCTGGCTGATCGGCGCCCGGATCCTGGCCTGCTGGGTGGCGGCCCAGGCCCTGGTCGGCTGGGGCGGCCACTGGCTGCTGAAGCTCTCCTTCGGCCGGCCCCGCCCCTCCTTCTCCGACCCCGTCTCGCACGCGGGCGGTCCGGCCCTCCCCTCCGGGCACGCGATGGCCTCCGCGATCACCTGCGCCGTCCTGGTCGGCCTGCTCTGGCCCCGGATCGGCCGCTCCGGCCGGATCACCGCCTGCTCGGTCGCCGCGCTGACCGTGCTGGCGGTCGGCTCCTCCCGGTTCTTCCTCGGCGTCCACTGGCCCAGCGACGTCCTGGCCGGCTGGCTCGCCGCCGGGACCGTCCTCGGCAGCGTCACCGTCCTCGTCGAACTCGCCCGCCCCGGCGCGCTCGCCCGGGACTTCCGCCGGGTGAACCTGCGCACCCGCCCCCGGATCCAGCGCGTCCTCGTCTCCACCCGCCCGCCCCGCCGCCCCACCGCGGAGACCGCCGCCGACCCGGCCGCCGACCACCCCGACGGCCTGCTGCGCTGATGCCCCCTCACCCCCGGGAACGCCGCGGGCCCCCTCGGCCGAAACCGAGGGGGCCCGCGCAATCACGTCATCCGCCGGAACCGGCGCTGTGCCCCAGGCAGGATTCGAACCTGCGACACCGGCTTTAGGAGAGCCGTGCTCTATCCCCTGAGCTACTGAGGCGGGGACGACCGCTGACAGCCTAGCGGATCGGGGGCGCGGGGGTGGGCGGCACCGGTCGCGGGACGGGCGGGCCGACGGCGGGTCAGGTGGGACGGGGGTGGCCGGAGCGGCTGGAGGGGGCGTGGTTAGCCTGGGGGGACGGACCTCCGGGACCGATCGGCCCGGGGCCCGTCGGCGGCGGGGGGAGAGAACGGGGGCGGCAGATGGCGTCGGGTGACCGGTGGGACCGGGGGCCCGTCCGCCTGGCGGGGCGGGCGGCCGGGCCGGCGATGTGGCTGGTGCCGGCCCTGGTCATGCTGGCGGTCGGCGCGTACCGGCTGGGGACGCCCGCGCTCTGGCGGGACGAGGTGGCGAGCTGGGCGTCGGCCACCCGGCCGCTCGGGGACCTGCTGCGGATGCTGCAGCACGTCGACGCCAGCAACGGCACCTACTACGTCCTGCTGCACGCCTGGACCGCGCTGTTCGGCGACTCCGAGATATCGCTGCGGCTGCCCTCCGTACTGGCGATGGCGGGGGCGGCCGCGTTCACCGCGCTGACCGCCGCGCGGCTGTCCGGCGGCCGGGTCGCGGGCGTCTGCGCCGGACTGCTCTTCGCCGTGGTGCCGCTGATATCCCGGTACGCCCAGGAGGCCCGCTCGTACGCCCTGGTGACCTTCGCCGTCGCGGCGGCGACCTGGTTCCTGCTGCGGGCCCTGGAACGGCCGGTCGCACGCTGGTGGGTGCTCTACGGCCTGGCGATGGCGCTGGCGGGCGCGGCACACCTGGTGTCGCTGAGCGCGCTGGTCGGACAGGCCGCGCTGGTCGCCCCGCACCTGTGGCGGGCGGACCGCCCGACCCGGCGGCGGCTGCTCGGCCGGCTCGCGCCAGCGGTCGGCGCCGTGGTGGCGGCGGTGCTCCCGGTGGCACTCCTGGGCCGGCAGCAGTCGGAGCGGCAGCTGGGCTGGCTCGCCCGGCCGTCCCTGGACCAGCTCCTGCACTTCGGCGAGCCGCTGTTCGGGACGCCCAGGGTGTTCCACGTCTTCCTCGCGCTGGCACTGCTGGCCCTGGTGCTGCCCGGGCGGCGCGGCCCGGCGCTGAGGCTGCTGCTGCTCGCGGTGCTGCCGGTGCTCGCGGTCTGGGCGGTCTCGTTCGGCCCGACCTCGTACTTCCTCGACCGGTACCTGCTCTTCACGGTGCCCGCCTGGGCCGCCCTGGCCGGCTGCGGGACGGGGGCCGTGTACGGGGCGGTGACGGCGGTGGCCCGGTCCGGCCGGAGCTCGTCCGGGCTGCGGGCGGCGGGCCTGCTGCTGGTGGCCGGCGCGGTGGCGGTGGCCGGGGTGTCGGCCCTGCCCAAGCAGTCCCGGGTGCGCTACGCCGGGTCGCACGCGCAGTCGAAGGAGCCGTTCCGGGACGTCGCCCGGCTGATCGCGGCCGGCTACCGCCCGGGCGACGGCCTGGCCGCGCCGCTGGGCGAACAGGCCTGGGCGATGGTCGGCCCGGGCGTCTCCTACTACCTGCCGGACGGTGTGCGGCCGTACCCCCTCTTCGAGGCGAGCGACGCCGTACGGGCCGAGGACCTCTTCCCGGTGCCGTGCCCGAGCCCCTCCGAGTGCACCGGCCAGGGGTCCCGCGCCTGGCTGGTCGTGCTGGGCGACACCCCCGACCCGCTCTCCGCGGTGCCCGCCGACCAGGCGGCCGCCCTGCGGGCCCGCTTCGGCGCGCCGCAGCAGGTGACCCCGCTGGGCGGGATGACCCTCGCCCTGCTGGACGGGACCGCAGCCGGACGCTGACGCCGGACCGCGCACGGCCGCACCACACCGCCGCACCACGCCGCCGCACCACGCCGCCGGACCGCGCACGAGGACCCCGCGCCACCCCCGCCGCCCGGCCCGGGTGCGGCCCACCGGGGGCCGGGCGACCATGGAGCCCGGCGACCACGGTCGGGAGGACGGCAGGTGAGCGAGCAGCCGAGCGGGCAGCCGGCCGACCGGCCGGAGCGGCGGACCACGCGGTGGCGCCGGCGGTCCGCGGCGCTCGCCGGTTCCGCCCGTGAGCTGCCCGAACAGGTCCCGCTGGTGGGCCGGGCGCTGCGCCAGCTGCTCCGGGTCAACCTGCTGGACTGCGCGACCCGGCTGGCCGCGCAGGCCTTCGTCAGCGCGCTGCCCGCCCTGTTCGTGCTGGCGGTCTTCGCCCCCGCGACGGTCCGGGACGGCGTGGTGCACACCCTGCGCAAGGAGCTCGGGCTGCAGGGCGACGCGGCGCAGTCGGTGCAGCAGATGCTCGGGAGCGGGCACCCGCAGGAGGCGGGCTTCGGGGTGGTCGGCGCACTGGTGACCCTGCTGTCGGCGACGGCGCTGAGCCGGGCGATGCAGCGCGTCTGCGAACGCTGCTGGGAGCTGCCCAAGGCGGGGACCAGGGTGGCGGCCTGGCGCTGGCTGGTCTGGCTGCTGGTCTGGCTGCTCTGCCTGGTGTTCCAGACCCCGGTCCGGGACGGCTTCGGCCTGGGCGCCTGGCTGGGCGTCCCGCTGACCTTCCTGCTCGCCACGGCCCTGTGGTGGTGGACCCAGCACCTGCTGCTGGGCGCCCGGGTGCGCTGGCTGCCGCTGCTGCCCGGGGCGGTGCTCTGCGGGGTGGCCGTGGTGGGGCTCGGGGTGGCCTCGCGGTTCTACCTGCCGGGCGCGATGAGCCGCAGCATCGGCCAGTTCGGTCCCTACGGCGTGGTGTTCACCGGGCTGTCCTGGCTGATCGTGGTGTTCGCCGGGGTGACGCTGGCGATCGCGCTGGGCCGGGTGGCGGCGGAGGAGCCGGCCGTGGCCCGGCTGCTGGGCTCGCGCACCGAACCGGGCCGGTGGGGCGGCGTGCGGCTCTGAGGCCGTGGCCCCCACCGGAGCCGGGGCCGGGGCCGGTGACGCGCCGAGCGGGGCACCGGACGGACCGGCGCCCCGCTCGGGGTGGTGGCACTCGGCGGCGCGGGTGCCTCACAGGGCGCGGGTCAGCCGCGCGGTGATGGACGGCGGGGCGAGGTCGCTCTGGAGCACGACCGGCACCTCGACCCGGTTGTCGCCGTCGCCCGTCCGCAGCACGCCGACCTTGGTACCGGCCGGCAGCTGGTGGACGGTCCGCAGCGGGTCCAGCACCAGGGTGCCGGTGACACCGGGGAAGCCGGCCACTGTGAGGTCCTGGGCGGCGACCACCGGGACGGAACCGCCGAGACCGTCGTCCACCCGGCCGACCACGTCGCCCTGCCTGGCCAGCGTCTGCCCGGTGAGCCCGGCCTGGGCGGCCTGGATCTGCTTGGCGCTGACGTTCTGCACCATCTTGAGGATGCTCGGCTCGGCGGCGGTCGCCGGCTGGCCCAGGGTGACGCCGAGGATCAGCCGCCGCACACCGGCGACCTCCTTGTAGGCGGCCCACATCAGGCAGCCGCCGGCCGGGGTGCTGGAGCCGGTCTTGACGCCGATGATGCCGTTCTTCGGGGAGATCAGGGTGTTGGTGTTGGCGATCTTCTGGTTGTTGAAGGTGGTGTCCGCGGTCGACACGAGCTGCCGGAAGATCTCGTCCTGCATCACCTGCCCGGCCAGCTTCAGCTGGTCCTTGGCCGTGCTCTTCGTCTCCGCGCTGAAGCCGGCCGGGTCGGTGTAGGTGGTGTTGGTCATGCCGAACTTCGCGGCGGTCTCGTTCATCTTCCGGACGAACGCCTCCTCCGAGCCGGAGTCCCAGCGGGCCAGCAGCCGGGCCACGTTGTTGGCGGAGGGGAGCATCAGCAGCTCCAGCGCCTGGTACTGGCTGAGCTGCTGCCCCTCGGTCAGGGTGACCCGGGACTCGTCGACGTTGGCGGACTCCTGGGCGGCCTGCTTGTCGACGGTGATCTTCGGGCCGGACTCACCCTTCTTCAGCGGGTGCGCCTGGAGGATGAGGTAGGCGTTCATGACCTTGGTGACGCTGGCGATCGAGGCCGGCGTCTCCGGGCCCGAGCTGCCCAGGGTGCCGACACCGACCACCTCGGCGGCCGACTGGCCCTTGGCCGGCCAGGCCAGGTCGAGCGGGTCGCCGGCGAAGCCGTAGCTGCCCGCGGCGGTCATCCGCACCTTGGTGGCCGGCAGCGGGCGCAGCAACTGGGCGGTGACCGCCGCGCCCAGGACGACGGCGAGGAAGAGCGTCCAGACGGTGATCCGCTTGAGCGCGCGGCGCAGCGGCGAGGCCGGGCGGCCGTTGAGCGCGGCCAGCACCTCCATCGCCTCGGAGGTGGACTCCGGGAAGGGCACCGGTTCCGGGGCGGGCACGGGGGCCGGTTCCGGGGCGGGCAGCGGCGGCACGGGCGGTACCGGGCGCGGGCCCGGGGCGGGCGCGGGCTCCGGCAGCGGCTCCGGGGCCGGCCCGGGCCCGGGGAGGGGCGCAGGGACCGGCTCCGGGACGGGGGCGGGCTCGGGCAGCGGGCGCGGGGCGGGCGGCTCGGGGACGGTGTCCGCGCCGGGGGCGGCCCCCGTGTCCGGGACGGCCGGGGCGGCGGCCCCGGCGGCGGCCGGGGCGGGGGGCAGCCGCAGGACACGGGTGCGCTCGGCGTTCCCGCGCTTCTCGAACTTCTCGGCGGACGCGGAGGACCCGGCCGCGGCAGCCGACCGCCCGGCACCGTCCGGCCCGGCCGACGGGCTCTCCGACGGACCGTCCGACGACTCGCCGGCCGGGCCGTCGGGCTCAGGCGGGGCGGTCCGGATGGCGAGACGCGGGTCGGTGACGGTCGGACGGTCCGGCACCCCGGCCCCGGTCGCGCCGGCGGGCGCGCGCCGTTCCCCGGTCCGGTCCCCGGGGCCCTCCCCGGACCGCCCGTCCGGCTGCTCGCCCGGCAGCTCACCGGGCCGCTCGCCGGGCAGGCGGAGGGCGGTGGTCGCGTCGTCGGCCGGCAGCCGCAGCGCGGTCGTGGCGTCGTCGGCGGGCATCCGCAGCGCGGTGGTCGCGTGCTCCTGCGGCAGCCTCAGCGAGGTCGTCCGGATGTCCGCATCCCGGACGCGCAGCTGCACCGTGGACCCGGGCCGGCCGGGCGCCGCCGCCCCGGACGGGGTCCCGGCCTCCTCGGCGGCCGAGCCGGGCCCGCCGCCGGACGGAGCCCCGGCCCCGGCGTCGGCCGCGGCATCGGCCGGGTCGGCGGCCGGGTCGGCGGCCTCCGCCGGCCGGGCGCCCCTGGTCCCGGACGGGTCGCCGGTTCCGGCGGGGGCCGCGCCCGGTTCCGGCTCGGTCCGCGCAGCCGGCTCCGCCGCCCGGTCCACCGTCGCGGCGGTCTCCTCGACCGCCGCGGCGCCGGCCCGATCGCCGTCCCGCTCCCGCGTCCGGTCGCCGTCCCGCAGCACCCTGTCGGGGGACTCGCCCACGTAACCCAGCCTCCTCAACGCCCGGCGGGGTACCGGCGCACCCGTATTTCGGGAAGCCGGCACCCCGCCCCGTGTACCTGTACAGTCTCCGCCACCGGCGACCGATTCCGGCCGCCCCCACCCCGCCCGACCGGCGGTTATTGCCGCGGCACGGCCGCGCAGCGGCCTGTTCAACGGTCAGACGCCGGGCCCGCCACGGCCGGTTCCCCGCCCCGATCGCAAGGTCACGATTCGGAGGCGTACTCGACAAGCCCGTGTGAGAGGCGTCACGCTGTTTCCCATCCACGCGGGGAGGCTTGGATGGGCAAGAGCCGCAGAACTGTTCCCGAGGAGCTCTTGCTGCTCGCCTTGGACCCGGCCACGGGCACCACGGCGCAGCCGCAGACCCTCGACCTCGGACTCGCCGGGGCACAGCTCGTCGAGCTGTCCCTGGCCGGACGGATCGTTCCGGAGGGCGACCGGATCGCCGTGGTGCTGCCACGGCCGACCGGCGACCCGACGCTCGACCACGCGCTAGAGCTGCTGCGACGCCGCGGCAGCCCGGTCCGCGCCGCACACTGGATCGGCGGGCCCCGGCTGGGGCTCAGGCAGACGTACCTGGCGCACCTCGAACGGTGCGGCATGGTCACCGCCGTACCGGGCCAGGTGTGCGGGGTGCTGCCGACGACGCGCTACCAGGCGTCCGACGACTGCACCAACGCCGCGATCAAGCAGCGGCTGGACACCGCGATCCGCACCGGCGTGCCGCCGGACCCGCGGACCGCGGCGCTCGCCGCGCTGGCGCACTCGGTCGGTCTGGGCAAGCACCTCTACCCGGGCAACGAGGGCCGGTCCTCGCGGTCCCGGCTGCGCGACCTGATCCGGTACGACCCGCTGGGCGGGATGGTCGCGCACGCCGTGATGGACGTGCAGAACGGCCTGCCGAACCAGCAGAACCGTTCCGCCCAGGCGGGGACCGCCCCGTCGGGCCCCGGTGGCCGGGCCGGCCAACGGGCCTCCGCCGGGCGCGCCGGCAGCGGCAGCGGCAGCGGCAGCGGTGGCAGCCGGGTCGCGGCGTCCCGCGTCGGGGTCCGCTGAGGCACTCGGCGGGCACCCGCCGGAACCGGCGCCCACGCCGGGACCGGACACCCGAACCACCCGCCCGCCGGGCGCGCACCAGCGCGCAGGGCGGCGCACATCGCACGGCTCGCGCCCCACGGGGACGGCGAGCAACCGGCAGCACCCGCAGAACCCGGCAGTGAGGAGGGG
>NZ_JBHJRC010000330.1:0-8998 GCF_042261735.1 Kitasatospora sp. NPDC056327
GCGGCGGGCGGGCGCTACTGAAGTGATCTCCCCGCTGCTCTCCCGCTCGCTGCTGCTCACCCTGGAGTCGCTGACCGACGACGACGTCCGGGCGCTGCTGCGCCGCGCGGTCGCCGACGAGCGCGGTCTGGAGGGCGCGGTGGAACTGTCCGCCGAGGCCGAGGACCATCTGGTGCGGCTGGCCGGCGGGGACGCCCGCAAGGCGCTCACCACGCTGGAGGCGGCGGCCGGCGCGGCGCTGGAGAAGGGCGAGGCGAGCATCACGCTGGCCACCACCGAGACCGCCGTGAACCACGCGGCGGTCCGCTACGACCGGGACGGCGACCAGCACTACGACGTGGCGAGCGCGCTGATCAAGTCGATCCGGGGCAGTGACGTGGACGCCACGCTGCACTACCTGGCCCGGATGATCGAGGCGGGGGAGGACCCGCGGTTCATCGCCCGGCGGCTGATGATCTCGGCCAGCGAGGACGTCGGCCTGGCCGATCCGGGGGCGCTCGGGACGGCGGTGTCGGCGGCCCAGGCGGTGGCGCTGATCGGGTTCCCGGAGGCGCGGATCATCCTGTCCCAGGCGGCGATCGCGCTCGCGCTCGCACCGAAGTCCAACGCCGCCTACCTGGCGATCGACGCGGCGCTCGCGGACGTCCGGCAGGGGCTGGCCGGGCCGGTGCCGCCGCACCTGCGGGACGCGCACTACGGCGGCGCGGGCAAGCTGGGGCACGGCCGGGGCTACCGGTACCCGCACGACCTGCCGGAGGGCATCGCGGCCCAGCAGTACGCGCCGGACGCGGTGCACGGCAAGGCGTACTACCGGCCGACCCGCCGCGGGGGCGAGGCGCGCTACGCGGACGTGGTCGAGTGGACGAGGGCGCGGCTGCGGGGGGAGAGCGGGAGCGCGGCCGGCGGCGGGACCGGTGGCGAGGACGGCAAGGGCGGCAAGGGCGGAAGGGGCGCCGCCGGGGGCGGGTCGGGGGCCGAGTGATCTGCCGGTATACTCGTGCGGAGTGCCATGTCCCGGGACGGCGGCGGGGGAAACCCGGCCGACCGGCCGCACCAGCGGGACCGTGGCCGTCGGCCTCCCCAGGGAGGCCCGCACCAGGAGCGTCGCGCACCGTTTTCGGTGTCGCGGGCGACCGGTTCCCGGTTCGATCCGTGTGACAAGCACACTCGTGCCCGGCTCCGGAGAGCGGCTGATCGCACTGCCCCCGGGCAGTGGGGTTTTCTCCGGGCCGCGACGTGCGACCTCCGTCAACACCTGGTGAAGCCGTATTCGTGGAGCAAGGAAGGTTTGGTTCATGGCGAACCAGAAGCGTCCCAAGGTCAAGATCGCGCGTGCGCTCGGCGTGCCGCTGACCCCGAAGTCCGTCAAGTACTTCGAGGCCCGCCCGTACCCGCCCGGCCAGCACGGCCGTGGCCGCAAGCAGAACTCGGACTACAAGGTCCGTCTGGTCGAGAAGCAGCGTCTGCGCGCCCAGTACGACCTGAGCGAGAAGCAGATGGCGCGCGCGTTCGACCGCGCGAAGAAGGCCGAGGGCAAGACCGGTGAGGCGCTCGTCGCCGAGCTGGAGACCCGCCTCGACGCCCTGGTGCTGCGTTCGGGCATCGCCCGCACCATCTACCAGGCCCGTCAGATGGTCGTCCACGGCCACATCGAGGTCAACGGCGGCAAGGTCAACAAGCCGTCGTTCCAGATGAAGCCGGGCTTCGTGGTCACCGTCCGCGAGCGCAGCAAGGAGAAGGTCCCGTTCCAGGTCGCCCGTGAGGGTGGCAACGCGGGCGAGGGCCAGACCCCGAAGTACCTTGAGGTCAACCTGAAGGCCCTGGCCTTCCGCCTGGACCGCGCGCCGCAGCGCAAGGAGGTCCCGGTGATCTGCGACGAGCAGCTCGTCGTCGAGTACTACTCGCGCTGACCCGCGAGCGGTATCACCTGCGGTACCCAGCGAGCCCCCGTCGCCCTCGTGGCGACGGGGGCTCGCCCCGTTCCGGTCCCGCCCGGTCCGGACGGGTCAGTACGTCTCGCCGGTCATCGCGGAGGCGAGCCGCAGGTGCGGGCGGGCCTCCTCGGCGCGGCCCTGGCGCTCCAGGGTGCGGCCGAGCATCAGCCGGGCGTAGTCCTCGGCCGGGTCGGCGTCCAGCACCCGGCGCAGCTCGGCCTCGGCCCGGCGCAGCTGGGCGGAGTGGAAGTAGCTGCGGGCCAGCAGCAGCCGGACCGACAGGTTGGCCGGCTCCTCGGCGAGGACGCCTTCGAGCATCCGGGCGGCGTCGGTGTACGCCTTGGAGTCGAAGTAGAAGTTCGCCATGCGGTAGTCGTCGGCGATGTTGGCCACGGGGTGCTCCTTCCGTACGGTGGTTCGCCCGCTCCAGCAATGGACAAGATTCAACTATTCCCGGGGGTCGCGGCCGGCGGGCGGGCGGTCACCGGCCGACGGGGGAGGGCCGGGGTGCCGGCGGCAGCGGACCGGGGCCGGGGCCGGGCAGCGGACCGGGCCCGTCGGGGCGGCCGCCGCCGAGCGCCCGGTGCACGGCGGCCCCCAGGTCGAGCCGGGTGCCGGTGGCGAAGAAGTCGGTGAACTCCTGCTCGGTCAGCCCGGCGACGGCGCGCTCCTCGCAGGCCCGGTGCGGGCCGTTGAAGGTGCGCGAGCCGAAGAACGGCTTCCCGACGGCCCGCCAGATCCGGTGCGCGGCGCCCTGCAGCACCCGGGCCTCGCGCAGGTTCCCCGGCTCGCCGGGACCGGCCGGCTCGGTCTCCAGCAGCGCCAGCAGGTCGATCGCCAGCACGATGCCCAGCAGGTCGTTGAAGAGGTGGTTGAGCCGCACGCTCTCGCGGGCCAGCGTCCGGGCCGGCCGGACCTCGCCGTTCAGCCAGTGCGAGTACGCCAGCGCGTAGAGCCCGTACGCGTACGCCCACTGCTCGCCGTGCTCCTCGCAGAGCTCGCGGACCCGGCCGAGCCACAGTTCGCCGCTCTCCCGGTCGCCCTGGAACAGGTGGGCGATGCCCAGCTCGAACATCGCCATCAGGACGTTGCTGTTGAGTTCACCGATGGTGCGGTAGTGCCAGAGCGCCTCCTCGAACAGCTCGGCGGCCCGGGCCGGCTCGTCGCCGATCAGCGCGGCGCAGCCCTGCCGGTGGACGGCGTAGGCGAGCGCGCGGTCGTCGCCGGTGGCCAGCGCCTGGCGGCGGCACTCCTCCAGGGCGGGCCGGGCGGCCGGCAGGTCGCCCTGGAGGGTGGCGGTGTAGCCGGTCACCCACAGGGCCTTGGCCCGCGCCTCGGTGGGTTCCGGGTCGAGCGCCAGCGCCCGGTCCAGCCAGTGCCGTCCCTCGCCGAGGTGGCCGCAGCCGACCCAGTAGAACCACAGCGTGCCCGCCAGCAGCAGGGCGATCTGCTCCTCGCCGGGCTCGGCCAGCGAGAACTCCAGGGCGGCCCGCAGGTTGGCGTGCGCGAGTCCGGTGCGCTCGGCGGTCTCGGCCTGCCGGGGACCGAACCACTCGACCTCGCCCCAGGTGGCCACGCCCAGGTACCAGTCGCGGTGGCGGCGCAGCAGCCGGGGTTCGTCGCCGGACCCGCGCAGCCACCGCAGGCCGTACTCGCGTACCGTGTCCAGCAGACGGAAGCGGACGCCGAAGGGGCTCTCCTCGCGCAGCAGGACGGACTTGGTGACGAGTTCGGTGAGCAGGTCGAGCAGCTCGTCCGGGTCGATGCCCTCGCCGGCGCAGACGTACTCGGCCGCGTCGAGGTCGAAGCCGCCCGCGAAGACCGCGAGGCGGGCCCAGAGTAAACGTTCCTGCACTGTGCAGAGCTCATGACTCCACCCGATCGTCGTGCGCAGCGTGCGGTGGCGGGGCAGGGCCGCCGGATCGCCGCCGGTCAGCAGCTGGAAGCGGTCGTCCAGCCGGGCGGTGATCTGCTCGACGGTGAGCGCCCGGAGCCGCCCGGCGGCCAGCTCCACGGCCAGCGGGATGCCGTCCAGCCGGCGGCAGAGCCGGGCGATCCCCCCGGCGTTGGCCCCGGTGACCGCGAAGGACGGCAGGACCGCGCGGGCCCGGTCCGCGAACAGCCGCACCGCGTCCGGGAGCTCCGCGCCGGCGGCCGCGGCGTCCCCGGGGTCGTCGCCGGCCGGGCCGACCGGCAGCGGCGCCAGGGTCAGCAGGTGCTCCCCGGCCGTGCGCAGCGCCATCCGGCTGGTGGCCAGCACCCGCAGACCGGGCAGCGCCCGCAGCAGCGCCACGGCCAGCTCCGCGCAGGCCTGCGCCAGGTGCTCGCAGCCGTCCAGCACCAGCAGCAGCCGGCGCCCGGCCAGGTGCCCGGTCAGCACCTCCAGCGGGGGCCGCGCGGTGCCGTCGGTCAGCCGCAGCGACTCCAGTACCGCGTGCCCGAGCAGCCGGCCGTCCCGCACCGGCGCCACCTCGACCAGCCAGGTGCCGTCCGGGAAGGCGCCGGCCGCCCGGGCCGCCGCCCGCAGGGCCAGCCGGCTCTTGCCGACCCCGCCCGGCCCGGTGACCGTCACCAGCCGCTGCCCGGCCAGCAGCAGGCCCAGGTCGGTCAGCTCCCGCCCCCGCCCGACGAAGCTGGTCACCTCCGCCGGGAGCCGCCCCGGCACCGGCCGGTCCGGCCGCGGTGTCGATTCCCCGTCCACACCCTGCTCCCCGCTTCGCGGCCCGGGCCTGGTCGGCCCGGGCGTCCGTCTCGGCCGCGTGGGTGGCGGCCCGCCTGGCAGAACGAGGTGACCGGCGGGTAGGTTACGCGCCCGGATCGCACACCCGGTCGGATCGCCCCGCGCCCCGCGGGGAAACCCGGTCCGGAAACTCCGTGCGGTCGCGATAGGGTTCCCTAGGGCGTGCACGCCCGGAGAACTGCGAGGCGAGGGAGCGCGCAAAGGTGTCCGTGGGAGAGCTGGCCGGTCTGCTCGTCGCCGTGTTCTGGGCGGTCCTGGTCACCCTGCTCGCGGTCGTGCTGGTCCGGCTCTCGCGGGTGCTCAAGGAGGCCACCGTCCTCGTCTCGGCCGTCACCGAGCAGGCCGTGCCGCTGCTCACCGACGCCGGCGCCGCCGTGCGCAGCGCCAACGAGCAGCTGGAGCGGGTGGACGAGATCACCGCCAACGTGCAGGACGCGGCGGCCAACGCCAACGCGCTCTCCTCCACCGTCGCGGCCACCCTCGGCGGCCCGCTGGTCAAGGTCGCCGCGTTCAGCTACGGCGTGCGCAAGGCGGTCGCCAAGCAGCAGGGCGCCGCGACGCTCCCCGCCCGGCCGTCCGAGCGCGAGGAGCTGGCCCGGCTGATCCGCGCCGAGGTGCGCGCCGCGACCGCGCCCCGCAACGGCCTGCTCTCCCGGGTCCGCCGCGCGGTGAGGAGCTGACGCCATGGTGCGACGCATCTTCTGGATGGCGGTCGGCGCCGGCGCCACCGTCTGGGCCGTGAACAAGGCCAACGAGGCCGTGCACCGGCTCACCCCGGACAGCCTCTCCGGCACCGCCGCCCGCGGCGCGCTGCAGCTGGGCGACCTGGCCAAGCAGTTCGCCCAGGACGTGCGCAGCGGCATGGCCGAGCGCGAGGAGCAGCTGCGCGAGGACCTCGGACTGGACGGCACCGCCGTCGTCGAGCCGCGCCGGCGCCGGGTGCCGCGCGGCGAGCCGCAGTACCGAGCTATCTCGGCGGCGCCCGGGAGCCCGGCCGCCGCCCTGCCTCCGTCCAGTGGTGCCCGCGCGTCCTCCGACGGCGCCGGCACCGACCCCCAAGCCATCGATCCAACGCCCCGGCGCGCGCTCGCGCCGCGGGGCGGTACGAACCGGAAGGACCACTAATGGAGTCGGCAGAGATCCGCCGCCGCTGGCTGCGCTTCTTCGAGGAGCGCGGCCACACCGTCGTTCCGTCGGCGTCCCTGGTCGCCGACGACCCCACCCTGCTGCTGGTCAACGCCGGCATGGTGCCGTTCAAGCCGTACTTCCTGGGCGAGGTCAAGCCGCAGTTCTCGCGCGCCACCAGCGTCCAGAAGTGCGTGCGCACCCTGGACATCGAGGAGGTCGGGAAGACCACCCGGCACGGCTCCTTCTTCCAGATGTGCGGCAACTTCTCCTTCGGCGACTACTTCAAGGAAGGAGCCATCAAGTTCGCCTGGGAGCTGCTCACCACTCCCGTCGCGGACGGTGGCTACGGCCTGGAGAAGGAGAAGCTCTGGATCACCGTCTACAAGGACGACGACGAGGCCGAGCAGATCTGGCGCGACGTCATCGGGGTGCCGTCCGAGCGGATCCAGCGCCTCGGCATGAAGGACAACTTCTGGTCGATGGGCGTCCCCGGCCCGTGCGGCCCGTGCTCGGAGATCAACTACGACCGCGGCCCCGCGTACGGCGAGGAGGGCGGCCCGGCCGTCAACGGCGAGCGCTACCTGGAGATCTGGAACCTGGTCTTCATGCAGTACGAGCGCGGCCACGGAGACGGCAAGGACGGCTTCGAGATCCTCGGTGACCTGCCGAGCAAGAACATCGACACCGGCCTCGGCCTCGAACGGCTGGCCGCCATCCTCCAGGGCGTCGACAACCTCTTCGAGATCGACACCAGCCGGATGATCCTGGACCGGGCCGCCGAGCTGACCGGTCACACCTACGGCGCCGACCACAAGTCCGACGTCTCGCTGCGCGTGGTCACCGACCACATCCGCACCGCGCTCATGCTGATCGGCGACGGCGTCACCCCCGGCAACGAGGGCCGCGGCTACGTGCTGCGCCGCATCCTGCGCCGCGCCATCCGCAACATGCGCCTGCTGGGCGCCACCGGTGTGGTCGCCAAGGACCTCACCGACATCGCCATCAAGGCGATGGCCCCGCAGTACCCGGAGCTGGAGAGCGACCGCAAGCGCATCGAGACGGTCGTCACCGGCGAGGAGGCGGCCTTCCTCCAGACCCTGAAGGCCGGCACCAACCTGCTCGACGCCGCGGTCACCGAGACCAAGGAGTCCGGCGGCATCGTGCTCTCCGGCGACCAGGCCTTCAAGCTGCACGACACCTACGGCTTCCCGATCGACCTCACCCTGGAGATGGCCGAGGAGCAGGGCCTCCAGGTCGACGAGGCCGGCTTCCGCCGCCTCATGCAGGAGCAGCGGGACCGCGCCAAGGCCGACGCCAAGGCCAAGAAGATGGGCCACGCCGACGTCGCCGCCTACCGCGAGGTCGCGGACACCTCGGGCGCCAGCGTCTTCACCGGCTACACCCGCACCGAGGGCGAGGCCACCGTGGTCGGCCTGCTGGTGAACGGCGCCCCGGCGCCGGCCGCCTCCGAGGGCGACGAGGTCGAGCTCATCCTCGACCGCACCCCGTTCTACGCCGAGGGCGGCGGCCAGCTCGCCGACCACGGCCGGATCCGGCTGGAGTCCGGCGCGGTCGTCGAGATCCGCGACGTCCAGCAGCCCGTCCCCGGTGTCATCGTGCACTCCGGCGGCGTGCTGTTCGGCGAGGTCGTGCTCGGCTCCTCCGCGTACGCCACCATCGACGTCGAGCGCCGCCGGGCGATCGCCCGTGCCCACTCGGCCACCCACCTGACCCACCAGGCGCTGCGCGACGCGCTCGGCCCGACGGCCGCCCAGGCCGGTTCGGAGAACGCCCCGGGCCGCTTCCGCTTCGACTTCGGCTCGCCCGCCGCCGTGCCCGGCAGCGTGCTGACCGACGTCGAGCAGAAGATCAACGACGTGCTGACCCGCGAGCTGGAGGTCACCGCCGAGGTCATGACGATGGACGAGGCCCGCAAGGCCGGCGCCATCGCGATGTTCGGCGAGAAGTACGGCGACGAGGTCCGCGTCGTGACCATCGGCGACTTCTCCAAGGAGCTGTGCGGCGGCACGCACGTCGGCAACACCGCCCAGCTGGGTCTGGTGAAGCTGCTCGGTGAGTCCTCGATCGGCTCCGGCGTGCGCCGGGTGGAGGCGCTGGTCGGCGCCGACGCGTACCGCTTCCTGGCCCGTGAGCACACCGTGGTGGCCCAGCTGACCGAGCTGGTCAAGGGCCGTCCGGAGGAGCTGCCGGAGAAGATCTCCGGCATGCTCGCCAAGCTCAAGGACGCCGAGAAGGAGATCGAGCGCTTCCGCGCCGAGAAGGTGCTCGCGGCCGCCGCGGGTCTCGCCGACTCGGCCGAGGACGTGCACGGCATCGCCGTGGTGGCCGCCCGGGTCGCCGACGGCACCGGCGCGGACGAGCTGCGCAAGCTGGTCCTGGACGTGCGCGGCCGGCTCGGCTCGCGCCCGGCCGTGGTCGCCGCCTTCACCGTCGCGAACGACCGTCCGCTGACCGTGATCGCCACCAACGAGGACGCCCGCGGCCGCGGCATCAAGGCCGGCGAGCTGGTCCGCACCGCCGCCAAGACCCTCGGCGGCGGCGGTGGCGGCAAGGACGACGTCGCCCAGGGCGGCGGCAGCAACCCGGCCGCGGTCGACGAGGCCATCGCCGCCGTGCGCGGCCTGGTCGCGGAGCGCGCCTCCTGATGGAGTTCGAGGAGAAGCCCTTCCGGCGCGGGCGGCGGATCGCCGTCGACGTCGGGGACGCCCGGATCGGGGTCGCGTCCTGCGACCCCGACGGGGTGCTCGCCACGCCGGTCGAGACGGTGCCCGCCGGGGTGAAGTCACAGGCCAGGATCGCCGCGATCGTCGAGGAGTACGGCGCGATCGAGGTGATCGTCGGGCTGCCGCGCTCGCTCAGCGGCAAGGAGGGCCCGGCGGCGGAGAAGGTCCGCGGCTACGCGGCCCGGCTGGCGAACCGGCTCTGGCCGGTGCCGGTGCGGCTGGTCGACGAGCGGATGTCGACGGTCACCGCCACCCACGGGCTGCGCGCCTCGGGGGTCAAGGCGAAGAAGGGCCGCTCGGTGGTCGACCAGGCCGCCGCGGTGGTGATCCTGCAGACCGCCCTTGAGTCCGAAAGGGTGAGCGGGCGGCCGCCCGGCGAGAGCGTCGGGGCGGCGGGCTGACCGGCCTGTTCTAACGTCCCGCGGAGGGGCCCGTGCGGACTCGTCCGCACC
>NZ_JBHJRC010000331.1:0-8888 GCF_042261735.1 Kitasatospora sp. NPDC056327
CCCCTCCCGCCGGCCCGGACCGGCGGGAGGGGCGGGCACGGGCTCCGGGAACCGGTCGGCCGGCGAACCGGCAGGGATCCCCCGTGGACCCGATGGCTCATCAGAACTTCTCGGACAACAGGGAGATCGACTTCAACCAGCAGCGCCCGACGGCTATTCTCGCCCTGCGGTGCGGGGCGCCGCGGTCCTCCTGGGACGTCGATCGGTGGGGTGGGGGAACATGGCGGACGAGCCGGGCATCACTGAGCTGGACTCCCTGGAGTTCTGGGTGACCGAGGACGAGCAGGACGACGGCGACACCATGGGCGTCTTCGGACGCGACCGCGAGGCCGTGCTGCGCCGGGTCCCGCTCGGCGCGCTGCGCGGCAACCTCGCCGAGACGGTGGACGCGCTGCAGAAGCTGTTCGAGCAGATCGCCGAACGCGGCGGGCCGATGCCGCTCAAGGAGGTCCAGCTGAGCTTCCAGGTCTCCGCCTCCGGTGGCGTGCAGCTGATCGGCAGCTCCCAGGTGCAGGGCACACGGGGAATCACCTTCGTCTTCGGTCGCTAGTCCTCGATGGGCGGGTTCGCCGCGCTGCTGATCGGGGCCAGCGACTACGAGCTCGACGGGTGCACGTCGCTTCCGTTCATCCCCGGGGACCTCGAACGGTTGGACGGGGCGCTGGGGGAACGCGGTTTCCGGGTCGTGCGGCCCAGGAGCGGCCGCCAGATCAGCGCGAACTTCGTCAACGGCGAGGTCGGACACTTCCTCAGGGCCGCCAGGCGGGGGGAGACGCTGCTGATCTGCCTGAGCGGTCACGGACTGCACGCGGAGGGCAAGGACTACCTGATCCCCGAGGACCTGCACTCCGGAGTGGAACCGCCCTGGTCCGGCTGCATCGCCATCGACTGGCGGAGCGAGGTCGAACGGACCCCGGCGGCCCAGGTGCTGTTCCTCATCGACGCCTGCCGCAACGGAGTCCGGCAGGACTTCATGAGCGGCACGGTCGGCTGGGCCACCCGCGAGGCACTGGTCGTCGCCGGGCGGAAGGTCGCTCACCTGTACGCGTGTTCCCCCGGCGAGTACGCACTGTTCGTCGGTCCCGACGAGCGCCGCCCGGAGCGGGACTCGTTCAGCCTGTTCTCGCGCGCCGTGCTCGACACCCTGCTGGAGCACGACGGCCCGCTGAACCTCGAAGAGCTGCGCGTCGCGACCCAGCTCCGGATCCAGGCCTTCCACGAGCGGTACCGGAAGAAGGGACGACCGCAGCGCGTCCGGGTGCTCACCGATGTCGACCACACGGACTTCCTGGTGGCCGGCCCGCCGCGGGGCCGGGCCACCGATCCCGCCCTGCCCCGCCCGTTCACCGCTGAGGCCGGTGAGGCAGGTGAGGCCGGTCCGACCTCACCGACCTCACCGACCTCACCGACCGGAACGGCCCGGGAACCGAGCCGGAAGCCGGCCCCCACCGACCCGCGTCTGTTGCTGGCGCTGGCCGTCCACCAGGTGCAGACCAGCGGCCGCACCGAGTACCTGGAGGAGTGCGCCGCCGTCGGCCCCGTGGACCACGTGCTCGAACTGGGCTCCCGACTGGCCTACGAAGGAGCCGTCGCCGCCGCGCTGTGGAACGCGGCGGGCCGGCGCCGTTCGCCGGCGGCCCTGATGGACCTGGTGGCCGCGCTCTGCGTCCGGGGCCCGGCCGGGGCCGCGCACCGGGTACTCGACTCGGCCGCCGCCGACCGCCCTCCCGGCGAGCTCCTGCTCGCGCTGGACGCCGCCGCGCTGCCGCCCGGGGAGGCCGGGCCGTTGCGGGCGACGGTCCTGCGCGCCGCGGCGCGCCTGCCGGCGGACGCCATGGCCGCGGGACTGACCGGTCTGAAGCGGGCCGGGCTCGACGCCGACGCGCGGTGGCTGGTCGGCGCGCCGCGGCCGGTGGCGGACCTGCCACCGCTGCTGGCCGCGCTGAACGCCGCCGGCCTGGCGGCGGAGGCGGACCGGCTGGTGCGCGAGGCGATCGCCCGGCACGGTGCCCGGGTGGCGGACGGCCTCATCGGGGTGCTCTCCGTGACCGGCCGCACCGAGCAGCGCGCCGCGGCGCTGACACTCGTCGCGGCGGGACCGCTGGACGGGCTCGTCGAGTGGCTGGCGGCCGAGCGCGCGCGGGCCGGCCGGGAGGAGGAGGCCGGGTTCGTACTCCGGGAGGCCGTGGCCGCCCGGCCGGACCGGTACGACCTGCCGGCCGCGCTGCGTCGCGGTGGTCAGGACGGCTACCTGGGCACCGTCCACGGGGAGTTCGCCCGGCTCGCCGCACCGGAGCTGCACGTGGCGCTGGAGCGGTGGTCGGCCGACGGCGCGGACGAGGACGCCGAGGCCGTGCTGAGCCGGCTGCTCCGCCCCTTCGACCCGGGGGCGGCCGCGGCTCTCGCCGTGCGGCTCGTCGAGCGCGGGCCGTCCGCCCTGCTCCCACCCCTCCTGACGGAGGTGTGCGGGCAGGGTGCGACCCCGGTGGCCGGGTTCCTCCGCCATGCGGCGAAGAACCCGGCCCTTGTCGGCGCAACGGTGTCCGCCGTGGCCGACCGGTATCCGGTGGCACGGCTGCCCGGGCTGATCGAGTCGCTCGGACGGGACGGGCTCCGGACCGTCGCCGCGGACGTCTGGACCCTCTGGGCGGCCGACCGGCCTGCGGCGGATCTGATCTCCGTGCTGGTCGCGGCGCGCCCTGCGGACCAGCGGGCACTCCTGCGGCGGCTTCGCGTCGCCCGCCGGTCACCGGAGGGGCTCGCCGAGTTGCTGGACCTGGCCCGGGGGAAGGAACGGCGCGGTCCGCTGGGGGACCGGCTGGCGGAGGAGCTCGCGACCGGCTGGGACGGGGAGACGCTGGTCGGGGTGCTGGTCGCGCTCCGGGACCGGGGCGCGGGGCTCGCCGAGGACGAGCTGCTCCAGCACGTTTCCGAGGGCGGCGGGATCGACGGGCCGGCGAGGATCGCGCACTGGCTGGCCTCCGAGGGACGGCGCGAGCGGGCGAGGTCGTTGCTGTCCACCTGGGCGGCCACGGGCCGGGACCTGCCGGGCGTCGCGGCGCTCACCCGATGCGTCCTGGCCGTGGGGGATCCCGAGCTCGGCAGGCGGCTGCTGGCCGACGCGCTCGGGGGGCTCTCCGCGGCGGACCTGATCGTCGTGGCCGAGACCGCGGACCCGTCCACGCCGGAGTGGGACCCGGAGCCCGAGCAGGCGCCGGTGCGGTGGCCGGGGGCCGTCGGCAACGGCGAACTGCTGCTCGGCGTGGCCGAGCGGCGCTCGCCGGCGGAGGTCGCGGACCTGTTGGTCGCGCTCGATCACCATGTGCCGACGGTCCGGCTGCCGACGGACGTCACCGCCCTGCTCGGCGGGTTCCTGATGGTCAGGCCGACCGATGACGTCGGCGCACTGGTCCGGGAGCTGGACGCCCGCCGTACCGCAGAGGGTCCCGGCGAACGGCTGGCACAGGCCGTCCGGCACCATGCGGCCGCGCTGTTCCGCGCGGCGCGCGCGACCGGCGGCGGGGCCGGCGCCGGGTACGTGCCGGCGGTGTTCCGGGGCGGCCGACCGGTGTCGGTCCCGGCCGTGCTCGACCTGTTCGGGGAACTGGAACGGGCCGGAAGCCTCCTGACGGCAGGCCTTCTCGTCCACCGGCTGGGCCGCTTCCAGCCGCCGGCGGTGGTGGCGGAACTGCTGGACGCCTTCCGGGACACGAGCGCCTTCGAGGTGCTGTGCGATGTGCTGGCCGAGCGGCCGGCGGAGGAGGCCGCCGAGATCCTGTCGGCCGCCGGGGAACCGGGAAGCGCGGGGACTGCCTGCGCGGAACGCCTCGCGGGCACGGTTTCCGCCGACTGGTGGCCGGCGGTCCTGGTCGAACTGCTGGCCGCCGGGCGGAGCCGTGCCGTCGGCCTCGTGCTCGCGGCCGCGCCCTGGGCGGAGCGGGCCGACGGTCTCGTCGGCCTGCTCGACGCGGTGCACCGCCTGGGCGGCGAGCACGGACGCGCGGTGACGGAGTTCCTGGCGCTGGGCCTGTCCCCCTCCCGGGCGATGGTCGTCCTGGGGCACGTGCGCCTCGACGGAGGGACGGTGGCGGCCACTCCCGTCCTGAGCATGATCGCCCGTTCACCGGCCGCGGCCGCGGTCTGGACGGAGCTGCACGAACGCGGCTGGTTCGAGGAGGCCGCCGGACTGCTCGACGCGGCGCCCCCGGACACCGATGTGCTGCCGTGGTTCCGGCAGTTGGACGAGGCGAACCCGCAGGTCGACCGGCCGGAGCTCCTGCGGGCGGCCGGGGCGGACGGTCGCCCGGCCGTGCTGGCCGCGCGTGCCGGAGCGGGCCGGGCAGCGCCGATCGCGACGGTCCTCCACCGGTCGCCCCAGGAGGCCGCCGAGCTGCTGCTCGCACCGGGCGGACTCCGGGACGGGCTGCCGGAAGGCTCGGGGCCGAGGGCCCCGGCCGTACGCACGGAGCTCTGGCGGCTCCTCGCCGCGGTGCGTCCGGCGGGCGAGCTCGCCGTGATCCTCGCCGAGCTGGTTCTGGGGAGCGGCGACGCGGACGCGGACGGGATCGCCGGTCGTCTGCTCGCCGACGAGTCGGCCGACCGGATCGCGGGCGTCCTGACCACCGCTCCGGGAGCCGGGCAGGACGTGCTCCCCGCTGCCGTGGTGATCGCGCAGGCCGCCTACGCACGGGGCACGGTCGTCGACCTGGTCGGCCGCCTGGCGCCGGTTCCGTACCTGCCGGGCGCCGCGAGGCTGGTCGAGGCCCTCCTGGTGCCCGCGCGTGAGGGCGCGCGGATCGCGGAGGTGACGGTCGGCCTGATCGGGGCGGACGCGCCGCACCCGATCCGGCGTTGGCTGGTCGACGAGTTCTGCCGCCGTCAGCGCGCGGAGGAGGTGGCGGCCCTGCTGTTCCACCTGCACCGGGGCGGTGCCGGCCAGGACGCGGTGCGGGGGCGGGCGGTGGTCGCCGCGTCCCGCCCCGGCGAGCTGGGCGTGATCGGACGGGCGCTGGAGGATCTGGGCGGCCGGAACCCGTGGTTCTCCGGCCACCGGGCCGCCCGGACCGCCGTGGACGGAGCCCCGGCGGCCCCGCGCCGGAGGTTCTGGCGGAAGGACACCAACGGCCCGTGACACCAACGGCCCGTGACGCCGCCGGGCCGGGCTCCGGCCCCGGCCCCGGCCGTGCGCCGGTGCTGCGGCGGGGCGCAGGCGGGTACCACCGGCGGCGTCGACCGACCCGCCGTCCCGCCCGCCCGTTGCCCCCCGGGGGAGGGGGAAGGACGGGCGGGCGGGGGCCGGGGTGGGAGAGGCGGGGCGGGATCAGGCGACCGACACGGCGCTCCAGGCCGCCGCGACCGCCTTGTACTCGGTGCTGGTCGCGCCGTAGAGGTCCTTGGCGGCGTTCAGTGAGGCGGTGCGTGCGCCCTTGTAGTCCGTGGTGGAGGTCATGTAGACGGTCAGGGCGCGGTACCAGATCTTCGCGACCTTCTGGTTGCCGATGCCGGTGACCGTCGAGCCGTTGCAGGTCGGGCTGTTGTAGGTGACGCCGTTGACGGTCCGGGTGCCGCTGCCCTCGCTCGCGAGGAAGAACCAGTGGTTGCCGACGCCCGAGGAGTTGTGGACGTCGAGCCGGCCGACCTTGCGGCTCCAGCAGTCGGCGGAGCGGCCGTCCAGCGAGGGCTTGTCGAAGCGGCGCAGCCACGGCGGGGTGGACTGGTCGCTGAACAGGTAGTCGCCCTTGTCGACGGTGTTGGCCGCGTACCACTCGACCATGGTGCCGAAGATGTCCGAGGTGGCCTCGTTGAGGCCGCCGGACTCACCGCTGTAGCGGAGGTTGGCGGTGGCGCTGGTGACGCCGTGGGTCATCTCGTGGCCCATGGTGTCGAGGTCGACCTGCTCGGGGTCGGTGGTGCCGTCGCCGTCGCCGGTCATCATGCAGAAGCAGCCGTCGGACCACTGGGCGTTGTCCCAGGCGGTCCCGACGTGGACGAAGACGGTGGCGCCCCGGCCGTCGTTCCTGATGCCGCTGCGGTTGAAGGTGTTCTTGTAGTAGTCGTACGTCCAAGCGGTGTTGGCGTGGGCGTCGACCGCGGCGGTGGCGCGGTCGGTGGAGAACTTCCTCCCGTCGCCCCAGACGTTGTCGGGGTCCGTGAAGAGGGTGCCGGAGCCCGTGTTCAGCGCGTCGGCGGAGACGTTGTGGGCGTCCTTGGTGACGTGGCCGCGCAGCGGGTCGGTCAGTGTGTAGCCGCCGCCGCCGCTGCGGGCGGTGGTGTCGATGGTGATGTCGCCGGTGTACTCGGAGCGGCCGGTGCCGGAGGCCTGGTGCTCGGCGTCGTAGGCCTCGATCCGCTCGCCGGTGCGGGCGTCGGTGACGACGACCCGGCCGGCGGGCTGCCCGTGGTCGCCGGTGCCCCGGACGGTGGTGCGCCAGGCCAGCCGCGGGGTGCCGTCGGCGGCCCAGACGACGAGTTCGGGGCTGCTGCCGGCGTTGCCGATGCCGGGGGCCGCCTCCAGCGCGCGTTCGGCGGTCAGCCGGGCGGGGACGTCGGGGACGATGCCGCGCACCGCGGCGTCGTGGGCGGCCGCGCGGGAGGAGTCCTTGAGCCGGCCGCGGGAGTCCTGGTGGACGACCAGGTCGCCGCCGACGACGGTCAGGCCGAGGTAGGTGCGGTCGAAACGGACGTGCTGGGTGCCGTCGGAGTCCTGCACGACGTCCTTGACCACGAGGTCCTGGCCGTCGGTGAAGCCGAACACCGCCGCGTTGCGGGTGACGTTGGCGCGGGCCCGGTCGATCGCCGTGTCGCGGCCGGCGGGGGCGGCCGCGGCGGTGCCGGCGGTGACGGTGGCGGCGACGAGTGCGGCGGTGGCGGCTATGGCGCCGGCGGTGAGGAAACGGCGAGAAGAGGAGGAGGGGCTCACTCTGACTCCAGTCGGGGATGCTGCAGGGTCGCTGCAGACGGAGGGTTGCGATGAGATTGACGGTGAACAGTCATTCGGGGCTAGAGGAAACGGCCGGTTTTTGCCAAGTTGTGTCCTGTACTGATCGGAGGTGACCACCCGTGAGCAGCGCGTCTACGCTCGTGCCATGACGACGCCCCAGCCCGAGGCCGGGCCGGAGGCCCAGCCCGAGGCCGAGCCCGAGGCCTGGTCCGACGCCCCGTCCCCACGCCTCCTGTTCCTCTGGCGGGGCGACTTCACCGACCCCGAGGTCGACGCCCTGCACGCCGCCGCCTTCGGTGGTGACGCGCCCGACCCCGGCGCGCCCACCCCCTGGCGGGCCCGCCTGGAGCGGCACAGCGTCGGCTGGGTCTGCGCCCGCCCGGAGACCGGCGGCCCGCTGCTCGGCTTCGTCAACGTCCTCTGGGACGGCGGCGTTCACGCCTTCCTCCTCGACACCGCCGTCGACCCGGCCGCCCGGCGCACCGGCGTCGGCACCCTGCTCGTCGCCGCGGCCGCCGACGGAGCCCGCGCGGCCGGCTGCGACTGGCTGCACGTCGACTTCGAACCCCACCTGCGCGGCTACTACCTCGACGCCTGCGGCTTCCGCCCCACCGACGCCGGCCTGCTCGCCCTCTGACGGCACGCGCCGCAGCCGTCGGGTGCCGGGGCCCTTGACCTGCGGCTGCGCCGGCCCCGACGGGGCGGCGTCCACGGCTCGGACACCCCCGCCGCCGTCCGGGCCGACGGTTGTACTCTGCACGCGGACGGTCGGCGCGGACCCGTCCGGTGCGGCGCCGGCCCGTGACGCTGCCCGGACCCGTAGGAGGCCGCCCGCATGAGCACGCCCGACCCGCGCACCTCGCCCGAGCAGCGCCCGGGGCCCGCCGGGCCGCCCGCCGGGCAGGACGTCCCGCCGCCCGCCGGGACCGCGGGGGAGCCGCTGCTGCGCACCCGGGGCGTCGACGTCGTCCGCGACGGCCGCCACCTGCTGCGCGGGATCGACCTCGCGATCCGCCCCGGCCAGCACTGGGCGCTGCTCGGCCCCAACGGCGCTGGCAAGTCCACCCTGCTCGCCCTGCTCGGCGCGGTCTCCCACCCCACCCGCGGCGAGGTCGACGTGCTCGGCCGCCGGCTCGGCCGGGTCGACATCCGTGGACTGCGCGCCCATCTCGGCCACGTCAACCCCCGCCACCCGCTGCGCTCGCCGCTGACGGTGCGCGAGGTGGTGCTCACCGGCACGACCGGCACGATCGAGCCGGACCTGCACCGCAAGCCCGCCCCGGAGGAGCTGGACCGGGCCGAGTTGCTGATCGACACCCTCGGCATGGGGCCGGCGGCGGACTCCCCGTGGACGACGCTGTCGCAGGGGGAGCGGGGCCGGGCGCTGATCGCCCGCGCGCTGATGCCGAGCCCGCGGCTGCTGCTGCTGGACGAGCCCGCCACCGGGCTCGACCTGACCGCCCGCGAAATGCTGCTGGACAGCCTGGACCTGCTGCGCCACCAGCACCCGGAGCTGGCCAGTGTGCTGGTCACCCACCACCTGGAGGAGCTGCCGGAGTCCACCACGCACGCGCTGCTGCTGCGCGGCGGGGAGACGGTCGCGTCCGGTCCGGTCGACGAGGTGATGACCACGGAGCTGGTGAGCGCCACCTTCGGGCACCCGATCCGGATCGCCCGCCACGAGGGCCGCTGGACCGCCCGGGCCGCTGCCCGCCGCACCCCGGCGGGCTGAGGACGGGCCCCCGGGACGGGCCGCCGCTCACTGCATCCGGACAGGCTGCCGACGGACCCCGGGGCGGAGTACCAGCAGGTCCCGGAAGGGGCGGGGCCCCCACCGGGGGGGCCCCCGGTACAAAGCATTGGCCAGGTGGGCCAACCCCCCCAGCGCCCCCCGGGGCCGGCACACACAGGGGGCCCCCCCCCCCGGGGGCCGCCCCCCCCCCCCCCC
>NZ_JBHJRC010000332.1:0-8788 GCF_042261735.1 Kitasatospora sp. NPDC056327
GCTCCAGGGGAGCGGCCGGGGCAGCGGTACCGGACTGTGCGGGAGGCTCAGGCCTCGGCGCCGGCCTCGGCCTCGGCGGCCTCGTCCTCGGCCGGGGCGGCCTGGGCGGCGATGACCTGCAGCACGACGGCGTCGGCGTCGACGGCCAGGGAGACGCCCTTCGGCAGGACGATGTCCTTGGCGTGGACCGAGGCACCGGCCTCCAGGCCCTCGACCGAGACGGTGACGGCCTCGGGCAGGTGGGTGGCCTCGGCCTCGATCGGCAGGGCCTGCAGGACGTGCTCCAGCAGGTTGCCGCCGGCGGCCAGCTCGCCCTCGGCGTGGACCGGGACCTCGACGGTGACCTTCTCGCCGCGCTTGACCAGCAGCAGGTCGACGTGCTCGATGCTGCGCTTGATGGCCTCGCGCTGGACGGCCTTCGGCAGCACGTACTCGTCCTTGCCGTCGATCGGCACGACCAGCAGGGCGTTCGGGGTCTTCAGGGCCATCATCAGGTCGTGGCCGGGCAGGTTCAGGTGAACCGGCGCGTGGCCGTGGCCGTAGACGACACCGGGGACGAAGCCGGCACGGCGGGCGCGACGGGCGGCACCCTTGCCGAACTCGGTACGGGTCTCGGCGGCAAGGCGGATCTCGGACACGACTGCACTCCTCGTGAAAGCTGGCGCGGGGGTGCAGGCAACGCGAAAAACCGCCGGGACCACACCCTCATAACGATCGGGGGTCACTCGGCGGCCACGACCTCTGCCTGGGTCCGGGGAGAACCGGCACCGGCAGCGCGTCGATCACGGAGCGGGCACCCGCGAAGCGGGCGCACGGCATCCCTCGCCGAGCAGTTTCACGAGTCTAACCGGAGCGGTGGCCTCTCGCGAAATCGGCGGCGGCCCCGGTCCGCTGGGAACCGGGGCCGCCTGCGCGGGGCTCGGTCAGTGCACGCCCTCGAAGAGGCTCGTGACCGAGCCCTCCTCGAACACCTCGCGGATCGCGGCGGCGATCGACGGGGCGATCGACAGCGTGGTGATCTTGTCCAGCTGCAGCGAGGCCGGGGTCGGCAGGGTGTTGGTGAACACGAACTCGCTGACCCGGGAGTTCTTCAGGCGGTCCGCGGCCGGGCCGGAGAGCACACCGTGGGTGGCGGCCACCAGGACGTCCGCGGCGCCGCTGTCGAACAGGGCGTCCGCGGCGGCGCAGATCGTGCCGGCGGTGTCGATCATGTCGTCGACCAGGACGCAGACCCGGTCCTGCACGTCGCCGACGACGTCGGCCGACAGGATGGTGTTGGCCTGGCTCATGTCGCGGCGCTTGTGGATGATCGCCAGCGGGGCGTCCAGCCGGTCGCACCACTGGTCGGCCACCTTGACGCGGCCGGCGTCCGGCGAGACCACGGTGAGCTTGTCGCGGTCGACCCGCTCGCCCACGTAGTCGGCCAGCAGCGGCAGCGCGAACAGGTGGTCCACCGGGCCGTCGAAGAAGCCCTGGATCTGCGCGGTGTGCAGGTCCACGGCCATCAGCCGGTCGGCGCCGGCCTGGCGCAGCAGGTCGGCGACCAGCCGGGCCGAGATGGGCTCGCGGCCCAGGTGCTTCTTGTCCTGGCGGGCGTACCCGTAGAACGGCAGGATCGCGGTGATGCTCCGGGCGGAGGCCCGCTTCAGAGCATCGATCATGATCAGCTGCTCCATGATCCACTGATTGATGGGAGCCGTGTGGCTCTGCATCACGAAGCAGTCGGCACCACGGGCCGACTCCAGGAAGCGGACGTAGATCTCGCCGTTGGCGAAGTCCAGGGCCTTGGTCGGGACCAGCTCGGTCCCGAGCGACGCGGCCACCTCCCTGGCCAGCTCCGGGTGGGCACGGCCGGAGAAGAGCTTCAGCTTCTTCTCGCCCGACGTCGTGATCCCGCTCACTGCCACCGTCTCCTCGCGTTGCTGACGCTGATCCCGTCCGCGCCGCGGGCAGGCGGGGGCCTGTCGGCGAAGGGGGCGGGGGAATTGTCGGTACGCCGGGACACGGGCGGTAGGCCCAATGGCGCACGTATGACCCCAAGGTTACGCGCCCGCGCGCGAACCGTCCGCCCCGGGACCGTCCGCCGGACCACCGCCCGCCCGCTCAGGCCTCCGCCGCGGCCTCTTCCGCGCGCTCCGCCGCAGCGGCCGCGGCCTGCGCGGACGTGGTTCCCGGGCGCTTGCGCTCGACCCAGCCCGCGATGTTCCGCTGCTGGGCGCGGCCGACCCCGAGGGCACCTGCGGGGACGTCGCTGGAGATCACCGAACCGGCCCCGGTGTAGGCGCCGTCGCCGACCGTCACGGGGGCGATGAACATGTTGTCGGACCCGGTACGGCAGTGCGCACCGATCACCGTGCGGTGCTTGTTGACCCCGTCGTAGTTCACGGTGACCGAGGCGGCGCCGACGTTGGTGCCCTCGCCGATGGTGGCGTCACCGATGTAGGAGAGGTGCGGCACCTTGGCGCCCTCGCCCAGCTCCGAGTTCTTGACCTCGACGTAGGTGCCGACCTTGGCCTTGCGGGCCAGCCTGGCCCCCGGGCGCAGGTACGCGTACGGGCCGGCGGCGGCGAACTCGCCGACCTCGGCGCGGTCCGCCGTGGTGTTGCTCACACGGGCGCCGGCACCGATCCGGGTGTCCCGGAGCGTCGAGTTCGGGCCGACCTCGCAGCCCTCGCCGAGGTGGGTGGCGCCCTGCAGCTGGGTGTTGGGCAGCACCACCGCGTCCGGTTCGTAGGAGACCTGGACGTCGAACCAGGTGGTCGCCGGGTCCACCACGGTCACGCCGGCCCGCATCGCCCGGTCCAGCAGGCGGTCGTTCAGCAGCCGGCGGGCCTGCGCGAGCTGCACCCGGTCGTTGATGCCGAGGATGTCGCGGTGGTCGGCGGCGACCACCGCGCCCACCCGGTGACCGGCCCGGCGCAGGATCTCCAGGGTGTCGGTCAGGTACTCCTCGCCCTGCGCGTTGTCCGTGGTGACCTCGGCGAGCGCCCGCACCAGCAGCTTGGCGTCGAAGGCGAAGACCCCGGAGTTGATCTCGTCGATCGCCCGCTGGGCGTCCGAGGCGTCCTTCTCCTCGACGATCGCCGCGACCGCGCCGTCCGTCCCGTCCCGCAGGATCCGCCCGTAGCCGAACGGGTCCGGCACCACGGCGGTCAGCACGGTGACGCCGTTGCCCTGGTCGGCGTGGGCCGCGGCCAGCGCGCTCAGGCTCTCGCCGGTCAGCAGCGGCGCGTCGCCGGTGGTGACGATCACCGTGCCGTTCAGCTCGACGCCGTCCGCCTCCAGGCTCTCCAGCGCGGTCCGGACGGCGTGACCGGTGCCGTTCTGCTCCTCCTGGACCACCGCGCGGGCCGCCGGGTGATGCGCCGCCAGGTGCTCGGCCACCTTCTCCCGCATGTGTCCGATCACCACGACCAGGTGCTGCGGCGTCAGTTCCTCGGCCGCGGCCACCGCATGGCCGACCAGCGACCGCCCGCACACCTCGTGCAGCACCTTCGGGAGGCTGTTCGACTTCATCCTGGTCCCGCCGCCGGCGGCGAGGACGACAACGGCGGCAGGCGAATTGGCACTCACGGGGGGAGGCTCCTCATTCGGTTACACGGGGAGGGCAGAGCAGCCAGCGACGGGACCCGCACGTCAGCGCCCTGGCCGCTTCGAGGATAGTGCGCGCGGCAGGGGCGGTTCTCCGGCCCCGGGCGCCGTCACGGCGCCGCAGCGCACCGGGCCGGTCCGACCGGCCGGCAGATTGCTCCCGGAGGAGGATTCGAACCCCCATAAGCTGGACCAAAACCAGCTGTCCTGCCCTTAGACGATCCGGGACCGGCGCATCCGCTCCCGTTCCCGGGGACGCGCTTGGGCAAGACTACGGGGTATGGGCCGTCACATCTACCTCCTCCGGCCCCGCCGCCGGGGCACGGCCTGCGATCGGGATGTCATCCATCCAGTCGGGTGAATTCACTCAAGCGCCGCCCCGAGACGTATTCCCTCGGTGGCGGAGAGCAACCTACGATTCCGTAGGTTACGCGAACGTAGCCTCAGTCCTCTCCCCCTCAAGGGACGCCCATGACCATCCAGGCCGACGAGGCGCACGCCGATTCCGCGCGCCCCGACTCCTCCGCCCCCGACCCCGACTCCCCCGGGCAGCCCCGCGCCGCGGCCGTCGCCGCACCGGACGGCCCCGTCCCGGACCCCGGTCACCCGGACGCCGGCACCGGACCGCGGCAGCTCTCCGCCACCCGCGGCGGGGAGAAGCAGGGCCTCGCCGAGCGGGTCGCGCTCGGCCTGTTCATCGCCGTGCCCTTCGGCGCCCTGGTCGCCGCCGCCCCGGTGGCCTGGGGCTGGGGCCTCGGCTGGACCGACGTCGCGATCGCCACCGTCATGTACTTCCTCACCTGCCACGGGATCACCGTCGGCTACCACCGCTACTTCACCCACGGCGCCTTCAAGGCCAACCGCCCGCTGCGGGTCGCCCTCGCGGTGGCCGGCTCGCTGGCGATCGAGGGCCCGCTGGTCCGCTGGGTGGCCGACCACCGCAAGCACCACCGCTACAGCGACAAGGACGGCGACCCGCACTCCCCCTGGCGCTACGGCGAGACCGTCCCCGCCCTGCTCAAGGGCCTGTGGTGGGCGCACATGGGGTGGCTCTTCGACGAGGAGCAGACCCCTCAGCTCAAGTACGCGCCGGACCTCGTCCGCGACCCGGCCATAAGGCGGATCTCCCGGCTGTTCTGGCTCTGGACCACCCTGTCGATGCTGCTGCCGGCGCTGGCCGGCGGCCTGCTCACGCTCTCCTGGCAGGGCGCTCTGTCCGCCTTCTTCTGGGGCTCGCTGGTCCGGGTGGCGCTGCTGCACCACGTCACCTGGTCGATCAACTCGATCTGCCACGCGGTCGGCCGCCGGCCGTTCCGCTCCCGGGACCGCTCCGGGAACGTCTGGTGGCTGGCCGTGCTCTCCTGCGGCGAGTCCTGGCACAACCTGCACCACGCCGACCCCACCTCGGCCCGGCACGGCGTGCTGCGCGGCCAGATCGACTCCTCGGCCCGGCTGATCCGCTGGTTCGAGCTGGCGGGCTGGGTCCGGGACGTCCGCTGGCCGGACGCGCAGCGGATCGCCGCCCGCCGCGCCGCATGAGGGCGCACCTGCAGCATGATGTAGGGGTGAACGGGAGCAGCGCAGACAGCACAGGCGGCCACCAGAGCACGCGGACGAACGCGGCGCCCGGTCCGGCGCAGGCCCGTCCGCGTGCCACCGCCGGGGCGGACGACGCTGCGCCGGCCCCGCGCCGGCGCGGCGGCCGGGTGCGGATGACCGGCAAGCAGCGCCGGGAACAGCTGCTGGAGATCGGCCGCACCGTCTTCGCCGAGCGCGGCTACGACGGCACCTCGGTGGAGGAGATCGCCGAGCGGGCCGGGGTCTCCAAGCCGGTGGTGTACGAGCACTTCGGCGGCAAGGAGGGGCTGTACGCGGTGGTGGTCGACCGCGAGATGCAGCTGCTGCTGGACATGGTGACGGGGGCGCTGACCGGGGGGCACTCGCGCGAGCTGCTGGAACAGGCGGCCTTCGCGCTGATGGACTACATCGACACCTCGACGGACGGCTTCCGGATCCTGGTCCGGGACTCCCCGGTGGCCCAGTCGACGGGCACCTTCGCCTCGCTGATCAGCGACATCGCGACCCAGGTCGAGGACATCCTGGGCCTGGAGTTCAAGGCGCGCGGCTTCGACGCGCGGCTCGCCCCGATGTACTCGCAGATGCTGGTGGGGATGGTCGCGCTGACCGGGCAGTGGTGGCTGGAGGTGCGCAAGCCGGAGAAGGCCGAGGTCGCCGCCCATCTGGTGAACCTGGCCTGGCACGGCCTTGAGGGCATGGAGCGGCACCCCAAGCTGGTCGGCGAGCGCAGGGCCTGAGCCCGCCCGCCGCCCGGGACCCGCCCCCTCGGGCAGGTTCCCCGGGGCCGCCCTCGCACGGCCCGTCCCGCACCCCCTCGGGCCCGTCCGGCACCCCTCGGGCCCGTCCCGCGCTCAGGCCCGGGACGTCCGGACCCCGACGGCGAAGATCCGCCGGAACGGGAAGACCGTGCCGTGCGGCCCGGCCGGATACGCCTCGCGCAGCAGCGCCCCGTACTCGGCGAGGAAGGCCGCCCGCTCGCCCTCGTCGGTGAGCCGGGTGAGCACGGGCCGCAGCGCGGTGCCCCGGACCCACTCCAGCACCGGGTCCGGCCCCGTGAGCAGGGTGCTGTAGGTGGTCTCCCAGACGTCGGCGGCGCAGCCGGCGTCGGCGAGCGCCCGGAGGTAGACGCCGGGCTCGTGGACACCGGCCCGGACGGCGTCCGCGCCGAGGACGGCGCGCCAGCGGGGGCTCCCGCGCAGGGCGGAGAGCAGGGTGTGGCCGGGCGCGCCGAAGTTGCCGGGGACCTGGAAGGCGATCACGCCGCCGGGCCGGAGCGCCGCCGCCCAGCGCGGGAGCAGTTCCAGGTGACCGGGCAGCCACTGGAGGGTGGCGTTGGAGACGATCACGTCCGGGTCCGCCCCCGCCGGGTCGTAGCCGACGGCGTCGGCGAGCAGGTAGTCGGCGGTGGGTTCGCCCCCGGACCGAGCGGCGGCGAGCATCTCGGCGGAGTTGTCGATCCCGGTGATCCGGGCGGCGGGCCAGCGCTCGCGCAGGACGGCGGTGGAGTTGCCCGGTCCGCAGCCGATGTCGAGGACGGTCGGCGCGGGTTCGCGGGGGACGGCGGGGACCCTGGCGAGCAGGTCGTGCAGCGGACGGGTCCGTTCGTCGGCGAAGCGCAGGTACTGCTCCGGGTCCCAGACGGGGGAGGTCATGGTCGGCTCCACAAGTATCTCGACATCAAGATATCCATATCAGCCTTCAGCCTGGATTTCTCGATGTCAAGAGACTTCACATCGACACAACCCCCGATACACTGATCGTCATGGAGGACGAGGTCGATCGGCTGGTCGCAGCGTGGCGCAGAGAGCGCCCCGACCTCGACGTGGAGCCGCTGGAGGTACTCAGCCGGGTCAGCCGGCTCGCCCGCCACCTCGACCGCGCCCGCCGGACCGCCTTCGCCGAGCACGGGCTGGAGCCCTGGGAGTTCGACGTACTGACCGCCCTGCGGCGGGCCGGCTCCCCGTACCAGCTGTCCCCCGGCCAGCTGCTCACCCAGACCCTGGTCACCTCCGGCACCATGACCAACCGGATCGACCGGCTCACCGGCAAGGGCCTGGTCAAGCGGCTGCCCGACCCGGACGACCGGCGCGGCGTCCTGGTCCGGCTCACCGACGACGGCCGCGACCGCGCCGACCAGGCGCTCGCCGGACTGCTCGCCCACGAGCGCGAACTGCTCGCCCAGCTGTCCTCCGCCCAGCAGGGCGAACTCGCCGGACTGCTCCGGCAGCTGGTCGCCCCCTTCGACAACATCCCCTAGGGGGTGGCGCCCGGCACCGCGGCCGCACCGGCCGTCCGGCCGGCGCCGCTCCGGGGGGACGGACCTCGGGTCAGGGCGGGCCGGGGGAGGTGCTGGTGGCGACGGACGGCGGTGCCGAGGGGGCCGCGAGCTCGGACGGGCTGACGCCCGCCCGGCGGGCCACCGCGACGGCCGCGAGCGTGGAGTGCACCCCGAGCTTGCCGAGGACGTTCTGCATGTGGGTCCGGACGGTGTGCGGGGAGAGGTAGAGCCGCTCCGCGACGGCCTGCCGGCCGAGGCCGGCGACCATGCAGCGCAGGATCTGCTTCTCCCGCGGCGTGAGCGTGTCGACCAGCCGCTCGCTCTCGGTACGGTCCCGGCGCGCCGTGGTGAGCTCCCGGATCACCCCGGTGAGCAGCGCGGGCGGCAGATGGGTCTCGTCCCGCAGCACACCCCGGATCACCGCCAGCAGGCGGGCCAGCGAACTCTCCTTGGCCACCCAGCCGGTGGCGCCGGCGTGCAGGGCGCGGGCGGCCCGGTGCGGATCGTCGGCGGTGGCCAGGACGATCGCCTTCAGCCCGGGGTGGTGGCGGCGGAGCCGGGCCAACAGGGTGATGCCGTCGGACACCGGTCCGGTGGCCTGGGCGCCCTGGGCGGCGGCCGCGGGCGGCCCGGTGCCGGGCTCCGCGGAGTGGCCGCCGGCCGGCTGCACGGTCTGGCGCGGGGAGGACGGGTAACGGCTCCCGGCGGACCCCGCCGCAGCCGGTCCCCCGGCGGGTCCCGCCGCCGGCAACGGCGGCGGCCTGCGAGGCGACGGCACGGTCGGCGCCGGCCGGCGCCGGATCGGGTCGGGCGGTTCGGTGCCCGGCGGCCGGGTCTTGCGCGCGGCGGCCCCGACCTCGGTCTCCCCGAGGTCCGCGTCCACCAGGACCACGTCGAACGCGCGGCCCTCGGTGGCGGCGCGTTCCAGCGCGCGCTCGGCGGCGGCCGCGCTGCCCGCCGCACCGACCTCGACATCGGGCTCGGCAGCGAGTGTCGCGGCCAGCGCCTCGGCGAAGATCCGGTGATCGTCGACCACCAGGACGCGGATCCGCCCCATCATCACTTCCCCCCTGCTCAGCTCCGGCCCGCTCCGGAACGGCTCCCCGGTTCCGCCGCCGCCGTCCGGGCGCTCCTGCGCCGACCTCCTCCCGGGTGTCCGGAAGAGCCGAGGCACCGGCCCCCACCGATACCGGAATCAGCGTACGGGGTGGGCTCCGGCTCGGTGGGGGTTTGGTGAAGTTTCGTCAGGCGCCCCGGAATCGGCGTGATTTGACGTCATCGGGCGCGGATTCCCCGCCGGTCGCGGAAACGCCGGAGCGCCGCCCCCGGCCGTGCGGGGGC
>NZ_JBHJRC010000333.1:0-8784 GCF_042261735.1 Kitasatospora sp. NPDC056327
CCCGGGGGCGGGCGGGGGGCCCCGCCGCGCCCCCCCCGCCCCCCCCCCACCGGGGGGGGGCGGCCGGGGCGGGCCACGGACAGGCGGGCGGAGGAACGCAGGCGGCCGACCGGTTCGGCCCTTCGTTCGCCGACGACCCGCCCGGTCCGCCCATCGATTCACCAAACGGACAAATCACCATGAAGCGCCCACCCAAGGTCGGGCGCTTCGCCGTTCCGGCCCGCTCCGGCCACTATCGGCCGTCGTAGCCGGCGCCTTTGCCGCCCGTGCCGGGCTCTGCCAAGAATGGCCCGTCGCCAGGCAGCGCGGCCGGTCCCCCGCCGCGCGTCCCCTCCGCCCCGCCACCTGCGCCGGGGCATCCGGCACGGCCGTCCCGTACGCCACCGCGCGCCGCTCCCCCGAGCGGGCCCCGCGTGATGCCCGGCGCCCGCGCCGCCGCCCCGCCCGGGGCCGGCACGCCCGACGGCCACCGAGGCCCCTGACGGCACCCCGACGGAAAAGGATCGTCCGCTCCATGCAGCTCAGCCATTCCCGCCGAAACTCGCTGATCACCGGCATCGCCACCGTGGTGGTGGCAGGCGCGGCCACCGCCGCCCTCGCGATCCCGGACAGCGGGACCGCCGTCGCCGAGACCCCCGTCGCCGCGGTGGCCGGAACCGTCGGCGACCTCTCGGCGGACGCGCAGGGCGCCGCGGCGCAGGCGCAGGCGCAGGCGGATGCCGACGCCGCCGCTGCCGCCGCACAGGCGCAGGCCGAGGCGGACGCCGCCGCACAGGCGCAGGCCGCCGCCGCTGCCGCCGCCCAGGCACAGGCGGAGGCCGAGGCGAAGGCGCAGGCGGACGCGAAGGCCCGGGCCGACGCCGAGGCCGCCGCCTCCCGCTCCCAGGAGCGCTCCGCCCTGAACAGCAAGCCGGTGTACTCCGGCAGCCCGCGCGAGATCGCCGCCCAGATCGTCCCGGCCGGCCAGCTCCAGTGCTTCAACAACATCGTGGCCCGCGAGAGCAGCTGGAACGTCACCGCGACCAACGCCTCCTCCGGCGCCTACGGCCTGGTCCAGGCCCTGCCCGGCACCAAGATGGCCTCGGCCGGCGCCGACTGGCGCACCAACCCGGCCACCCAGATCAAGTGGGGCCTGACCTACATGAACTCCCGCTACGGCAGCCCGTGCGGCGCCTGGGCGTTCTGGCAGTCGCACCACTGGTACTGAGCCGGCCCTCCCTCCCCCGGGCCCGCAGGCCCCCGCCTGCGGGCCCGGGGCGTCCCGCGCGGACCGGGCGAGCCGGCCCGCGACCACGGCGCCCGCCGTCGAACTGCCCCGACCGCCTCCGAGCGCCCTGGTACGGCGCAGGTCGCGTACAACGCCCTCGCGCGTCACGCCGGGGACGACCACCCGGCAGCTCCCCCGACCGGCATCGCTCCCGACACGGCCCGCAACGGCGCCACGCCGACCGCCCACGGCGCGGCCCGGGCGACACGGCTCGGACGGCCGGGCCGCGCCGTGGGCACCGCGCCCGGACGTCCGTGAGCCGATCCCGCCCCGCGCGACCGACACCCGGACTCCGGCCGGACTCCGGCCGGACTCCGCCCGCACGGCGCCCGGCCGACGGGCCGGCCACGAGCCGGTCCGTCACCGCGCTCCCGCCGGGGCCCGCAGGACCGAGTCCCGGCCACCGCGCGCACCGCCGCCGGGGCGTCGACGTCCCCGCGCGACCGACACCCGCACGACGCCCCCGCCGCCGGGGCGTCGACGTGCCGGCTCGGCCGCGCCCCCGGACCGTCCCCGACAGCGGCCGCCGCCCGGACCGCCCTGCGGGAGGGCGGGCGCGAGGTGGCCGAAATCCTGGTGGTCCCGGCAGGGTCGGGGCGCGAGAGTGGGGCGCATGGATCAGGTGAGGCTCTCCGACGGCGTCGTCACGCTCACGCCGTTCGGGGCGCAGGACATCGACGCGCACCTGGCGGGCGAGGACGAGCTGCTGGTGCGCTGGCTGAACGGCGGGCCGAGCACCCGGGCGGACACCGAGGAGTACGTGCGGCGGTGCACCGCGCACTGGGTCTACCGGGGACCGGCCCGGGTGTTCGGGATCCGGACCGGGCCGGAACCGGTCCTGGCGGGCACCATCGACCTGCGGTTCGCCATGCCGCGCCTGACCCCGGGACAGGTCAACATCGCGTACGGGCTCTACCCGGCGTGGCGCGGGCGGGGCCTGGCCACCCGGGCCGTGCACCTGGTGTGCCGGTACGCGGCGCAGGAGGGCGCGAGCGAGGGCGTGATCCGGGTGGATCCGGAGAACCTCGCCTCGGCGGCGGTGGCCCGGCGGGCCGGATTCAGGTACTCCGGGCGGGTGACGGAGCCGACCGGCGAGCGGCTCGACTGGTACCTCCGTGCGCTGGTCCCCGCCCCGGATCCGGGCCGCGCGGCCACGGCACGGTCCTGCTGAGAGCCGCCCCCGTCAGCCCCCGCCGGCCCCCGCCGGCCCCCGCCGGCCCCCGGCGGACGGCCGCCGCCACCTGGCCCGCCGGCAGGCCCACCGCGATCGCCGTCACCAGGGTGACCAGCTCCATCAGGTCGCGGAAGCCGGCGATGGGGTGGCCGCCGGCCAGGTCGGTGAGGCCGCGCATGCCGAGCGAGCCGACGGTCAGGGTGAAGAACCCGGGCAGCAGGAGCAGCAGCCGGGGCGGGGCAGCCGGGCGGGTGGCGATCCGGGTCGCGGCGGCGCTGAGCACGACGGAGGCGACGAAGGTCCCGGCCACCTCGCCGACCAGCCAGGTGGCGAGGGTGAGCACCCCGACCGTCAGGTAGACGAGGAGCAGCAACACCGGTCCGAACCGCGCGGGGACGGCGAAGGCCAGCACGGTGCCCGCCGTGAAGACGATCCAGGCGGTGAACAGCGCCCAGCGGGGAAGGTCCTGCGCGGCGGCGACGTCGAACAGCGCGTGCCGGTCGCGGCCGGTGACGGCGAGTCCGATCAGCACCCCGACGTAGAGCTGGACCAGCAGGAACACCGCGTAGACCAGCCGCACCGCGCCCGGGGTGAGGTGGCCGGCGGCGAGTTCGGCGGCGGCGGCACTCAGGTAGTCGCCGGGGACGAAGAAGAACAGTGCCGGCAGCATGATCAGCACCGGCCCGCCGTGCGCCGGGGTGCGGGCGAACACCAGCAGCGCGACCACGGACACCAGGACGGCCGCCACCAGCGGCAGCACGGCGTTCAGCCGGGGCCGGCGCCCGGCCGCCACCGCGAGGGCCGCGCTCACCGTGCCGAGGACGGCGGTCGAGCCCACCTCCCACCAGGTCGGCTGCATCAGCGGGGCGAAGCCGATCGAGAACAGCACGATCCCGATCGCCTTGGCCCACCAGGGGTACGGCGGCGGAGAGCCGTCGATCGCGGCGAGCCGGCCGGCCGCGGCGGGCAGGGCGAGACGGCCGGCGGTGATGTCGGCGAGGAGCGGCCGGACGGCGGCGAGCTGGTCGAGGCGGAACACCTCCGGGAACGCCCGGACCGTCACCGTGGCGCTCTCGCCGCCGGCGGTGACGGTGAGGACCGCTCCGTCCGGCACGACCAGGAGGCGTGCCGAGCCGCCGAGCGCCCGGGCGGCGTCCTCGACGGCCGGTTCCAGCTCGCCGACGCCCTCGCCGCTGTTGCGGAGCAGGACACCGGTCAGCCGGGCCAGGAAGGCGGTGAGTTCGCCGGCCCGGGGTGGCCGTGTCCGCTGGTCCATGCCCGCCTCCGTCCGTGTCGCGCCCCGGTGCCGCCGCGGGCGGCGCCTCCAGCCTGCCCGCCGTCCGGGCCGGCCGCCCGTCGGGGCGGCGGGCCGTGGGACGGGGGCGGGCCGTGGGACGGGGCGGCCGGCCTGCGGGCCCGCGCCACGGGCGGTGCGGGGGCCGGGCCCTGACGTGGACGCGCCCGGAGCAGTCGGTGAAGATATGGCGCACGTCCGTACGATTTGATGGGAATTGCTCGTTATTACGGACCGTCAGAGCTTTGCCACGGTTCGCAGCCGCTCCTACGCTCCGGCGTCATGCCCTCACCCCTGTTCAGCGTCGTGATCCCCGCCTATGACCAGCAGAAACAGCTGGCGGACTGCCTCGACTCACTGCTCGCCCAGTCCTTCCGCGACTTCGAGGTGGTGGTCGTCGTCGACCGCTCCCCCGGGAGCCCGGCCCAGCTCGCCGACCGCTACGCCGCCCGCCACCCCCAGGTCTGCGCCCTCCACCTGGACGCGGCGGTGGGCGTCGGCGTGAGCCGCGACGCCGGCGCCGCCCGGGCCGGCGGCGACTACCTGCTCTTCCTGGACGCCGACCACCTGCTCGCCCGCGACGCCCTGAGCTCCCTCGCCGACCGGCTCGCCGTCACCGGGCCCGTCGACCTGCTGCTGTTCGGCCACACCCGCCACCACGGCGGCCGGGAGTGGCCCGGCGGCGCCGAGGCGCTGCTCGCCGCGGCCGGACCGGAGGTGTTCGGCCCGCAGGACCGCCCGGAGCTGCTGGGTGCGCCCGCGCTGGTCTGGGACCGCCTGGTCGCCCGCGCGCACTGGCGGGACCAGGGCCTGGCCTTCCCCGCCGGCCGGTACGAGGAGATCCCCCCGGTGCACCGGGCCGTGCTGACGGCCCGGCGGATCGCCGTGCTGCCGCGGGACCTCGTGCAGCTGCGCCGCCGCGAGACCGTCCACCCGACCGGCTCGCCGGGGAGCAGCAGTTTCGACCTCTTCGAGCAGTACGAGCGGACCTTCGAGCTGCTGGCGGAGCTGGACGCGCCGGACGCCGCCCGGGACGCGCTGTTCACCCGGATGGTCAGGCACTACCTCTTCGTCTTCGACCTCGCGGGCTGCGTGGCCCGCGCCGAGCGCCCGCAGTTCTTCCACCGGGCGGCCGAGCACTACCGCCGTTTCCAGCCGCCCGGCCACCGGCGCCCCGCCGGGCGCGAGGGCGTCAAGTTCTCCCTGCTGGCCGGGGGCGCCTACCCCGCGTTCGAGGTGGCCAAGCTCTCCCACATCGCGGCCGGCGCCCTGACCGGCGCGGCCCGCCGCCGGTAGCGCGGCGGCCCTCCTCCGGTCGGCCCGTCGGCCGGTCGGCCGGTCGTCCGGTCGTCCGGTCGGCCCCGGGGACCGGACGGCGCGACGGCGGCCTCAGCGGTGCGCCGTACCACCGCCGGCGGCCGGGGCGGCGGCGATGCGGCCGTGGGGAGCGACAGCGCCGGCGGCCCCGGGGCGCCCGGCCGCGGCCTTCCCGGGCACCGGCCGCTGCCTCCCGGTACCGCCCGCCGGGCCCGGCTGCGATGATCGGCCCAGCCGCACACGCACCCCGCCGGCCGCCCGTCGCCGGCCCCCGTCGCCCGTCACCGCCCGGGAGGACCCGCCCGTGAGCCGCCACGACCCCGCCCCCGGACGCGCCGGGCGCACCGCCCCCGGCGCCGGACTCGCCCGCGACCTGGCCGCCGCGCTGCGCGGCGAGGTCCGCTTCGGCGCCGCCGAACGCACCGTCTACAGCCACGACGCCTCCAACTACCGGCACCTGCCGCTCGGCGTCGTCAAACCCGCCGACCCGGACGACGTCCGCACCGCGCTCGCGCTCTGCCGCCACCACGGGGTCCCGGTCGTGGCGCGCGGCGCCGGCACGAGCATCGGCGGACAGGCCGTCGGCCCCGGCGCCGTGGTCCTGGACTTCCGCCGCCACCTCGGCGCCGTCCTCGACGTCGACCCCGACCGCCGCACCGCACGGGTCCAGCCCGGCACCGTCCTGGACGACCTGCAGCGCGCCGCCCGCCCGTTCGGGCTCCGGTTCGGGCCGGACCCGTCGACCCACAGCCGCTGCACCCTCGGCGGCATGATCGGCAACGACTCCTGCGGCGCGCACTCGGTGGCGTGGGGCCGGACCGCCGACAACGTCGAATCGCTGGACGTGCTGCTCGCCGACGGCACCGAACTGACCGCCGGCGGCCCGCTCGGCCCGGCCGAACGCGCCGCCCTGGCCGCCCTGCCCGGGCCCGCCGGCCGGCTCCACCACCGGCTCCAGGAGTTCACCGACCGGAACCTGGCCACCATCCGCCGGGGCATGCCCGCACTGGCGCGCCGGGTCTCCGGCTACCCGCTGGACGCGCTGCTGCCCGAACACGGCCACCACCTCGCCCGCGCGCTCACCGGCACCGAGGGCACCTGCGCGCTGCTCCTCGGCGCCACCGTCCGGCTGGTCGAGGACCCGCCCGCGCGCGCCCTGGTGATCGCCGGCTACCCGGACGAGACGGCCGCCGCCGACGCCGTCCCCGCGCTGCTGCCGCTCGGCCCGCTCACCGTCGAGGGCATGGCCGCCGACCTCCTCGCCGCACTGCTCGCCGCGGCGCCCCGCCCACCCGCCCTCGACCGGCTCCCCGACGGCGCCTGCTGGCTGTTCCTGGAGACCGGCGGCGCGACCCCCGCCGAGGCGCTCGACGCGGCCCGCCGACTCGCCGACCGGGTGCGGCGCGAACGCACCGCGACCACCGCCGTGGTGACCGACCCCGCCGAACAGCGGCAGCTGTGGGGCGTGCGCGAGGCGGGCGCCGGAACCGTCACCCGGCTGCCCGGCGGAGGCGAGGCGTGGCCCGGCTGGGAGGACTCCGCCGTCCCGCCGGAACGGCTCGGCGACTACCTGCGGGACCTGCGCGCACTGCTGCGCCGGCACGGCCTGCGCGGCGTCCCGTACGGACACTTCGGCGAGGGCTGCGTCCACCTGCGGATCGACTTCCCGCTCGCCGAGCCCCACGGGGCGCCGCTCTTCCGGGAGTTCCTGGAACAGGCGGCCGACCTGGTCGTCTCCCACGGCGGCTCGCTCTCCGGCGAGCACGGCGACGGGCAGGCCCGCGGCGAACTGCTCGCCCGCATGTACCCGCCCGGGATCCTCGGCCTGTTCCGGGAGTTCAAACGGATCTGGGACCCGGAGCGGATCCTGAACCCGGGCACCCTGGTCGACCCGCGGCCGGTCGACGCCGACCTGCGGTTCACCGGCCCGGTGCGCGAACTGCCCCTCGCCCTGCCGTACGAGCAGGACGGCGGCAGCCTCGCCAAGGCCGTCCGCCGCTGCGTCGGCGTCGCCAAGTGCGTCGACCCCACCACCGGGGTGATGTGCCCCAGCTACATGGTCACCGGCGAGGAACGGCACTCCACCCGCGGCCGGGCCCGGCTGCTCGCCGAGATGCTGCGCGGGGCGGGGGCATCCCCCGGCGACCCGGCCGGGACGGCGATCCCGGACGGCTGGCGCTCCGCCGAGGTCCGCGAGGCGCTCGACCTCTGTCTCGGCTGCAAGGGCTGCGCGAGCGACTGCCCGGTCCACGTCGACATGGCCACCTACCGCAGCGAGTTCCTCCACCAGCACTACCGGCACCGGCCGCGGCCCGCAGCGCACTACGCGATGGGCCGGCTGCCGCTGTGGCTGCGGGGCGCCGCACTGGCCCCCGGCCCCGCCAACACCCTCGCCCGCTCGCCCGCCGCCGCGCTGCTCAAACGGCTCGGCGGGATCGACCAGCGCCGGGAGCTGCCCGCCCTGCCGCCGGAGACCTTCACCCGCTGGTACCGGCGCCGCCGCGGCCGGCACCCGGCCCCGGCGGGCGCGCCGCCCGTGCTGCTGTGGCCGGACACCTTCGCCAACCACCTGCAGCCGGAGGTGCTGCGCGCCGCGGTCGAGGTGCTGGAGCACCTGGGCTTCGACGTCCGGCTGCCCGCCGGCCCGGTCTGCTGCGGCCTGACCTGGTACTCCACCGGCCAGCTCCCCGGCGCCCGGCGGGCGATGCGCCGCAGCCTGGCCGCGCTCGCCGCCACCGGCCTGCCGGCCGGCACCCCGGTCGTCGGGCTGGACCCGAGCTGCACCGCGACGCTGCGCGAGGAGGCGCCGCGCCTGCTCGGCGCCGAAGGGCGACCGCTGGCCGAACGGACCCGCACCTTCGCCGAGTTCGTCGACGAGTACGCACCGGACGCGCCGCTGCCGCAACTGCCGGTGCGGGCGGTCACCCAGACCCACTGCCACCAGCACGCGGTGCTCGGCAGCGCGGCGGACCGGCGGGTGGAGCGGCGGATGGGCGTCGACAACCGGGTGCTGGACTCGGGGTGCTGCGGCCTGGCGGGCAACTTCGGCTTCGAGCGCGGGCACTACGAGGTGTCGGTGGCGATCGCGGAGCGGGTGCTGCTCCCGGAGGTCCGGGCCGCCGGGCCGGACACGGTGATCCTCGCGGACGGGTTCAGCTGCCGCACGCAGATCGCCCAGCTGGGGGGCGGGCGGCGGGCGCTGCACCTGGCCGAGCTGATGCTGCGGGCGCTGCGCGGCGAAGGCGGCGGGGAGGGGGACGAGCGGCGGGGCGGGGGCCGTGGCGTGGACGGGGGCCGGGACGACGAGGGTGGGGGCGGCTCGGGGGCGGGCCGCTCGGAGGCGTGAGGCTCAGGGGCGTGAGGCTCAGGGGCGTGAGAGAGCTGACGGGCCCGGGCGGTCGGCGCGCACCCATCGGCTCGCGCCGGCGTGCGGTGATCCGGGCGAGCCGTCCGCCGCGCTCCGCCGCCGCCCCGGCCCGCTGACACCGCGCACCCCGGCCGCCACAATGACGGGATGACCCTCACCACCGCCGAGGCGGACAGGATCCTGGCCGACAGCTTCGCCCCCTGGGTTCAGGCGCTCGGCCTGTCCGTGACCGACACCGGCGAGCGCCACGCCGTGCTGCGCCTGCCCTGGTCCGACCGGCTCGCCCGGGAGGGCGGCGCGCTCTCCGGCCACGCGCTGATGGCCGCCGCGGACACCGCGAGCGTGATAGCGGGGTCCGCGGCCCG
>NZ_JBHJRC010000334.1:0-8766 GCF_042261735.1 Kitasatospora sp. NPDC056327
GCCCCCCCCCCCCCCCCGGGGGGGGGGGCCCCCCCCCCCCCCCCACGGCCGGTTCAGCCGGCGCTCTCCCACGGCATCCGCCGGTGGTCGGCGAACCCGGTGATCCGCCGCTGCACCACCGGGGAGTCCATCAGCCGGGAGAACTCGTCCACGGCGGCCCGCTCCAGCGGCTCCTGGGGCAGCCACATCCGGGCGAAGTAGCGCTTGCCGTCCGCGAGGACACTGTCGTCGATCTTCGTGAGCCGTGCGGCCAGCCGTCTGACCAGGGGCTCGGCGTTCTCGGTGAGCTCGTCGACCAACTGCATCCGGGCGGCCCGCTCGGCGGTCACCGGAAGCGTGCTCATCGTCATCGCGTAGGCGGGCTGGAAGCCCACCCGGCGGACCAGGAACGGCGCCACGCAGGCCGGCAGCAGGCCCCAGAGCGCCTCGGGCAGCGCGAAGCTGCTGCGCCCGGTGGCGTACACGAAGTCGCTGGCCGCCGCGAGGCCGACGCCGCCGCCGGTCACCCGGCCGTCCACCACCGAGACGACGATCCGGCGCGTGGTGGTGAACCGCTTGAGCAGGTCGTAGAAGACCTGGCCGCCGCGGGCCGCCGGAAGGGCCCCGCCGTCCCCGGTGCCGCGCGCGGCGTCGGCGAAGTCCATGCCCGAGCAGAAGACCGGGCCGGCGCCCTCAAGGACCACCAGGCGCAGTTCGGGATCGCTCTCGGCGAGGTCCAGGACGGCGTGCAGCTCGCTCATGAGCGTGTCGTTGATGCCGTTGTCCGCCTCCGGCCGGTCGATGACCACCCGCAGGCCCTCCGGCTGCCGGCGGACCCTCAGCGTGCGGTAGTCCATGGTCAGCTCCAGCGGTAGCGGCGGTGGAAGTCGGTCACCCGGTCGAGGACCAGCAGCCCGCGGCCGGCGACGTGGCTCTCGTACACGTCGGCGTAGGGGGCGACGTCGTACACGTGGTCGCGGACCCCGGCCATCCGGTGCGGGGCGAGGTCGCTGATGAGCTCGTACTCGGGGACGGTGAGCGGCCGGCGGTCGGCGATGGCCGCGGCGATCCCGCGTCCGGCGAGGCGCCGGCGTCCGGCGGGGGTGACCACGCCGCTGTAGAACTCCGAGGCGCAGCCCGACCCGTAGGAGAACATGCCGAGGCGCTTGGGCGCGGAGAGCTCGACGTGGTCGACGAGCGAGCACAGGGCCAGGTAGAGCGCGGCGGAGTAGACGTTGCCGACCTGGGTGGCGTAGCGCAGGCAGGGCTCGACCCGGGTGGCGAAGTCGGCCTCGATCTCGGCGGGGGTGCCCGGGCCCTCGGCCCGCCGGAGCCGGCGGTGCGCGCCCTTGACCATGCCGGCGAACGGGGTGTGGAAGACGAGGTGGTCGAAGCTGGTCATCAGGTCGGCGCCGGGGACCCGTTCGCGGTAGGCGCGGTAGCTGTGCACCAGGCACTCCATGTACGCCATCAGCGAGAGGTCGGAGTCGCCGGCTTCGAGGTCCGGCCGGGGCCGCAGGGTGTCCATCACCTCGAAGCTGTGGTAGCCGTTGGCACCGGGGTCGAGGGCGAGGACCTGCGGGTCGTCACCGACCAGCATCGCCACCGCGCCCGCGCCCTGGGAGGGCTCCCAGTAGGTGTTCCGGGCCGCGACGCTGGACGCGTCGGCGGCGACCACCAGGGCCTTGGCGCCGGGGACCGGGCTCGCCCCGATGATCGCCGCGGCGGTCTGCAGGGCCGCGGTGCCGCCGTAGCAGGCGTGCTTGACCTCGAAGGAGCGGCAGCGCCGGCCGAGGCCCAGGTGCTCCTGGACGTAGGTGCTGATGGGCTTGCCGAAGTCGAGCCCGGACTCGGTGCCGATCACGACCAGTTCGACCCGCTCGCGCTCGTCGGGCGTCAGTGCGTCGACGAGCGGCCTGGCGGCGTTGACCGCGTTGGTGACCGGGTCCTCGCAGGGCAGGTTGACGGACTTGCGCTCCATCATGAGGTTCGCCATGCGGCTGTCGTCCAGGCCGCGGGCGGCGAAGAGCTCCCGGACGCCGAGCGAGGTCCGGCCGACGTAGGCGTTGATCGCCTCGATTCCCACGGTCATCGGGCCCTCCCAGGGTGCCCGGGGCACCGCCTGCAAAGGGGGTTCATGTGCTCTCTCCCGTCCTCGGCCGTCGTGCTGGTCCGCGCGCGGGGGCGCGCCCGGCCATCCTGCGGCGGGAGCGCGGCGTCCGGCCGCCCAAAATCGAGCAGTCGGGCGCCGCGCTCCCGGGGGGATCAGGGGCGTCGTCCGGGGCTATCCGCCGGACTGCCGGGAGGCCGCGACCGGCGGGGCCGTCTCCGCCTGCCGCAGGAGCTCCTCGGCGCTCTGTTCGATCCGGCCGGCCGACCAGCGCAGGACGAACGGGGCCATCATCGAGGTGGCCACGGCGATCAGGACCACGATGGTGTAGGAGCCGGTGGTCAGGATGCCGAGCTGCAGGCCCACCGAGGCGACGACGATCTCGACGGCCCCCCGCGCGTTGAGGCCGGCGCCGATCGCGAGTCCCTCCCAGCGGGTGAGCCGGCTGAGCCGGGCGCCGAGGTAGCCGCCGGCGAACTTGCCGACGGAGGCGATCAGCAGGACGACGACGCCGGTCAGCAGGACGGCGGGGTCGGCCAGGGCCCGGAGGTCGACCCGTAGCCCGGCCGTCGCCAGGAACAGCGGGGCGAGCACGGCGAGCGTCACGCCGCGGAGCGGGGCGATCAGCCGCTGGTCGACCACGGAGGAGATCACCAGCCCCGCCACGAAGGCGCCGAACACGGCCTCCAGCCTCAGCGCATGGCTGCCCGCAGCACTCAGGAGGACGATCGTGGCGGCGGCCGTCGCGGCCAGCTGGGTGTCGCCCCTGGCGTTGACGCGGGTGAACACCCACCGGGCCAGGGGGCGGACCACCAGCACGGCGGCCAGCAGGAAGCCGATCAGCGACAGCAGGGAGGTGCCGATCTCGGCCGGTCCGAGGGAGCCGGTGGCCATCGTCGAGACCAGGGAGAGCAGGAACCAGCCGATCGCGTCGTCGACCGCGGCGGAGGCCAGGGTGAGCTGGCCGACGTTGCGGTGCATGAGCCCCATGTCGGACAGGGTCTTGGCGATGACCGGGATGGCGCTGACGCTCAGCGCCACGCCGAGGAAGAGGGCGAAGACGGTCCGGTCGGCGGACGCGCCGAGCAGGACCCGGGGGACCAGGTAGCCGGCCGCCACCCCGAGTGCCAGCGGGATCAGCAGGCTGCTCAGGCCGACGGTCACGAGCACGTCGCGGCGCCGTCGGATGAGGGACAGGTCCAGGTGCGCTCCCGCGACGCCGACGAAGAGCACCACGGCGAACTGGGAGGCGGCGTCCAGCAGATGGGTCTGTTCCCGGTCGGCCGGGAAGAGCCGGAGGGTGAGGTCGGGGGCGACGGAGCCGAGGACGGAGGGGCCGAGGACGATGCCGGTGGCGAGCTCCCCGACCACGGCGGGCAGACCGAACCGGTTGGCCAGCCTTCCCAGCAGGAGGGCCAGCAGGAGGAGGACGCCGAGCTGGAGGAGGAAGATCTGGACCTGGTGCGCGTTGAGCGGCGGGGAGACGCCGGAGGCCAGGAGGGGCATGGATCAGGCCGCCGTCGGGACGCCGTCCAGCACCGGGTGGCCCTCGGTGATGAACCCCTGGAGCCGCGGCTCGTGGATGTTGAGGAAGTAGCCGCCGCCGCGCTGGAGGAGACCGGCGTTGCAGAACTTCTTGAGGAAGAAGCCGACCCGGGACCGGGTGGTGCCGACCATCGCGGAGAGCTCCTCCTGGGTGATCTTCTCCTTGATCCTGAGCAGGTGCGCGTCCCGCTTGCCGATCTTGCGGCCGAGCTGGAGCAGGACGGCGGCGAGCCGGTACTCGCTGTCCTCGGTCACCAGATAGGCGATCAGTTGCTGGCGCTCGAAGAGCCGTTCGGCCATGTGACGGACGATCTCGGTCCGCAGGCCGGTGTCGGCCATGGCGGTGAGCAGCTGGTCGGCCGGCATCCGCTCCAGGACGACCGGGGTCATCGCGGAGACCATCTCGGTGCGGCCGGACCCCAGGAGGCAGAGCTCGCCGAAGACGTCGCCCGCGGAGTAGATGTCGACCAGGCATTCCTTGCCGTCGCGGGTGGGCACCACCGCCTTCACCTGCCCCTGGCGCAGCAGGTAGATGTTGCGGTTGCGGTCGAGGCAGCCGTAGACCACCTCCCGCCGGCCGGCCTCGATGGTGGTGGCGGTGATGGCTCTGGTGTCGATCAGGTGGGCGAGGGTCTCGCCCAGTCGCGCTGAACAGAAGTAGGTGCTCATCGGCAACACCCCCGGGAGGCCGTGCTCCCGGGCAGGCGGCCGGCGCGGTGTCCGCCGGTGGTTCGACGAGTAGGTGACCCCTTCATTACTCCCCCTCGGTTCCGGGTCCGCGCGGAAAGGCCGGTCGGGCGCACGACTGCCGTCTCCGGGCGGATGTGCAGGAACGTTCCGCCTCGGCAATCGCTGCCGGGAGCGGTGGTGCTTCCCCCTGCATGATGTGACGGTGCGGCGCGGCTCTTCTCCGCCCCGCTCCACAGGTGCGCCGGAATCACGCTGAACTATCAGGCCGCGGGACGGTGCCCACGTTTGAGCAATGGTGACGTGAGGAAATCGACACTCTTGTCACTCCCGCCCCGCCTCCGAGTATGTACCCACGTGAACCGGTGATCAAGATGGCGGACCGAAGCGGAACGCGAAAACCGGGCCGGGCAATGCCGAGGTCAAGGGGAGGTCTTTCCGGGGACGGCCGGAAGGCCCGGAGCGGGGGCGGGAAAACGGGTCGGCCGGGGTGCGGAACGGCCCGCCGGGAGTGCCGGCGGGCCGTCGCGGGGCCGTCTCAGGCGGAGGCTTCGAGGGCGTAGTCCAGGGTGTAGCTGTGCTTGCCGTCGGCGACGACGACGTTGAAGCTGCCACTGATGTTCTTCAGCGCGCCGGTGCCGGAGTCGGGGACGACCACGATGTTGAGGTCGCCCTCGCCGCGGGTGGAGATGGCGCTGTGCTGCAGGACGAAGGTGCCCTCCTGGCCGTGCACGGTGCCGGTGAAGCGCTCGATCGCCACGTAGCCGGCGGAGGTCGGCTCCGGGGTCATCGCCTTGATGAGTTCGGTGACGCTGGTGCCCACGAGGTCACCGACGAAGGTCTTGGTCACGATCACCTTGGACAGCGCGACTCCTTCCTCGGCGTGGTAGGGGTCCTTCTCGTCCCAGACCAGCTCGAACGTACCGGCGGCCTTGTTCGTCATGTGATGCTCCATCAGTCGGTGAATCGGTCGTACGTGGTGGCTTGTCGTCCGGACTACTCGGGACCCCGCGTCGCGAACATCCCCCAGTGCTGGGGAGTGAGGGCCATGTCCCGGAGGGAGCTCTGCACGAACATCCGCTCCCAACCCCCGCCCCCCTTCTCCTCGGAGATCCACTGCTTGGTGAAGATCGTACGGGCCGCGGGGTCGACCCGCGCGCGAAGACCCATGAGATGGTAGTAGTCGGTCACGGACCGCAGGTGGATGAACCAGTGGATCCGGTCGGAGAGCCCGAAGGCCTCCTCGTAGAGGTAGATGGTGGCGACGCCGGCCAGGCTCTTGTTCCAGCCCTCGGCCAGCGCGCGGGCGAACTGGCGGCCCTCGGCACGGAAGCGGTAGTCGAGTTCGCCGGTGCGGTGCATCAGCAGTCCGCAGTTCGCCGAGGTCAGCACGGTGTCCGCGGCCTGGCTGCTCTGGTGGGCGGCGGTCGGGACGACGAAGCGCTCGACGTTCTCGCCCTCGACCTTGACCACGCTGTCCGGCCGCTCCTCGGCCGTGCCGTACATCCCGAAGCTCTGCGGGATCAGCACGGTCTCCTGCAGGCTGCCGTCGACGAACATGCGCTCCCAGGAGCCGCCGCCGCGCTCCTCGGGGAGGCGGTTGCGCAGCACGATGTCGCGCCAGCCCTCGTCCTGGCTGCCCATCGCGAGCAGCTTCTCGTAGGAGTCGAAGGACTCCAGGTGGATCAGCCAGTGCAGCCGGTCCTCGGTCCCGAAGGTCTCCTCGTAGAGGAAGACGCTCGCCACGCCGGTGTACCGGTGGTTGATGTGGTCGGCCAGTTCCCGGGCGAACTTGCGTCCCTCGGAACGGAATTCGGCGCGCAGCTGACCGGTCCGCTCGACCACCACACCGGAATTTCCGGAATGCAGGAGCTCGGAGAGCGGAACGGAGGTCTGTTGGTGGGCGACCGGAAGACTGAACGGGGTGGAAATCTGATTCATGGCGTTCCTGTCGCTTTCGGTTCGTCGGGAATTGCGGCGGAGTTTCGGTCGAGGGCCGACAGTTCCGTGCGCAGCCGGTTCTTGAGCACCTTTCCGGTCACCCCGCGGGGGAGCGTGCCGGCGAGGTGCAGGGCGGAGGGGATCTGGTGGGGCGCGAGCCGGTCCGCGAGGGACGCCAGGACGTCCGGTGCGTGCCCGGGGGCGTCGAGGACCAGGACGGCGGTGAGGGCGGTGCCGCCGCCGGGTGCCGGCAGGCCGATCACGGCCGCCTCCCGCACGGCCGGGTGCTCGTACAGCGCGCCCTCGACCTCGATCGAGGAGACCAGCCGGTCGCCGACCCGGACGGCGTCCACTTCGCGGTCGAACAGGTAGAGGTCGCCGTCCTCGCCGAGGTAGCCCAGGTCCCGGGTCCGGGTCCAGCCGTCGGAGCGCAGTCCGGCGTCGAGTTCCTCGCTCAGGTAGCGCCGCCGGGCCAGTTCCGCGCGCAGCCAGATCTCCCCGATCCCGCCGTCCGGGACCGGTTCGCCGTCCGGTCCGGCGACCCGCACCTCGGTGCCCGGGGCCGGTCGGCCCAGGGCGGTCGGCCGGGCGGGGTCGTAGGAGCCGAGGACCACGGCGGGCACGGCCTCGCCCTGGGCGTAGGCGGTGTTCAGGGCGATGCCCGGCATCATCGCCCGCAGCGCGTGCGCGGTGACGGCGGGCAGCGGCGCGGAGGCGATCGCCACCGTCGTCACACTGCTCAGGTCGTGCCGCTCGGCCAGCCGCCCGGCGGCCATCCGCATCGCCGTCCAGGGGGTCAGCAGTACGGTCGCGACACGGTGCTCCGCGATCAGCGACCCCATCAGCTCGATCTCGTCGGGGTGGCAGAGCAGCACCGTGGACGGCGAGTTGATCGGCATCAGCGAGGCGCTCATCGCGCTGGACGGCGTGCCCATCGGCATCGGTGCCAGCATCGGCGCCGAGCCGTCCATGCTCCGCAGCCCGGCGGGGCGCCGCCCGTGCACGAGTGTGCGGTGAGGGTTGGTGTAGGCCTTCGCGGGCCCGGTGGTGCCCGAGGTGTAGAGGATGTCGGCGAGGTCGTCCGGGCCGACCGGCACGTCCACCGGCGCGGTGTCGCCGCCGAGTTCGCGGACCGGGACGGTCCAGCCGTCGAGGCCGGCCGGCGGCTCCAGCGCGTCGCCGTGCACCAGTCCCGTGCTCGCGGTCCCGGTCCAGCGCCGCAGCAGCTCGTCGTGCGGCAGGGCGGCGGCGAGGTGCACGCCCGTCCCGCCGGCCTTGAGCACACCGAGGTAGGCCACCGCGTAGTCGACCCAGTCGCCGTCGGAGAAGTACAGCACCACCCGGCTGCCGCGCCGGACCCCGCGGGCCAGCAGGGCCCGGGCCGCCGCGTTGGAGCGGGCCTCCCACTCCCCGAAGGAGAGGGTCGCACCGCCCGCCACGCCGAGGGCGATCTGCTCGGGGGTCTCACCGGCCCGCCTGCTCAGCAGCTCGTGGACGGTGTCGGCGCGGTCGGCGCCGGCACCGGGTGATCCAGGGGATGGGGAGGGCATGGCCCCGAACCTAGAGCGGGGTCCAAGGGCCGGGCAGCTCAGAACTGAGCACTTCGGCGGAGACCGGTCAAGTGGTGGGATTCCGCTCCGCCGCGGCCCGGCGCGGACCCGGCATGCCCAACAGTGAGCAGACCCGCCGTCGGCCCGGGACGGAGCATGTGGGCCGGCTCACGGAAGGACGAACACGATGGCAGACCAGCTGCAGCCGATGGTGACCGACTGGACCCGCGCGCTCGCGGTGGTGGCGCACCCCGACGACCTCGAATTCGGCGCGGCCGGCGCGATCGCGGCCTGGACCGCGGCCGGCAAGGAGGTCGCCTACCTGCTGCTCACCCGGGGCGAGGCCGGCATCGACGGCATGGCCCCCGAGGAGGCCGCGAAGGTGCGCGAGGCCGAGCAGCGGGTGAGCGCGGAGATCGTCGGCGTGTCCGAGGTCGAGTTCCTCGACCACCGGGACGGCGTCATCGAGTACGGACCCGGCCTGCGCCGCGACATCGCCCACGCGATCCGCCGCCACCGGCCCGAACTGATCGTCGGCTTCAACCACCACGACACCTTCCCGGGCGGCAAGCGCAACTCCCCGGACCACCGGCACACCGGCCTGGCCCTGCTCGACGCGATCGGCGACGCCGGCAACCGCTGGATCTTCCCCGAGCCCGGGCTGGAGCCGTGGGGCGGGGTGAAGTACGTCGCCGTCGCGCAGTCCCCGCAGCCGACCCACGCGGTGGACATCACCGACACCCTCGACCTGGCGATCGCCTCGATCGAGGCGCACGCCGCCTACCTGGAGGGCATCGGCATCAAGGACATCCGGGGGCCGTTCACGTCCATCGCGAACGGCATGGGCGAGCGCTTCGGGAACGTGCCGGCCATCACCCTGGAGCTCATCGTCCGCTGACCCGCCGGGTCCGCGCGCGGCGGTGTGCTCCGCTCCCCGGCCGGGGAGCGGAGCAC